>JBJONT010000235.1:0-10866 GCA_046051705.1 Planctomycetota bacterium
TAGGCTGCTTGATCTGTGGCTCTTTTTTGAAACACAGAGTCACAGAGACACAGAGAGATCAACCTCCGTGGACTCTGTGTCTCCGTGTTTCCAAAGTCCGCGCAAGATAGGCTGCTTGATCTGTGGTTCTTTTTTGAAACACAGAGTCACAGAGGCACAGAGAGATCGACCTCCGTGAACTCTGTGTCTCCGTGTTTCCAAAGTCCGCGCAAGATAGGCTGCTTGATCTGTGGCTCTTTTTTGAAACACAGAGTCACAGAGACACAGAGAGATCGACCTCCGTGAGCTCTGTGTCTCCGTGTTTCCAAAGTCCGCGCAAGAAAGGCTGCTTAATCTGTGGTTCTTTTTTGAAACACAGAGTCACAGAGTGATAAACGTGTGAGGACTGCTTGGCGGACTTTGGGATCTAGGTGCGTTAGTTGCGCAATTCCCAGAGAACCGCTCACGGGCATTATCGACAAAGTCGCTTACTACGATTTTGCGCTAACGCCTAGTGAAATCTCATCCCATTCCGAGCGATCCATGAAAGGGTTATCATATTATGATCATCAGTCCGAATTGTTAAGCCAAGATCGATGGAAGGCGATTGCTATTGTCCGCGCCGGATCGACGCGGGTTTTCGACGTAACCACAGACAATCTACCCACTGAGAATTAGAATTCGCTGAGCAACCTTGTCTTCCCGCGTTGGGTTTTGGTCCATCACCTTCGCATAGCTCGCGAGTATCCCCCCAACAAACACCTACCTGATGCAAGTTTGAATCATGATACGAAAACTGGCGGTTGTGCTGACAATGTATCTGCTTGGCTCTGAAGTGAGCATTGCGGGTGAGCAGATCGATTTCGGTCGAGATGTATTGCCGATTCTTTCCGAGAATTGTTTCTATTGCCATGGCCAGGATGGGAGTCATCGCGAAGCGGATTTGAGATTGGATCAGCGAGAGGCTGCCATAGCCGGTGGAGCTATCACTCCGGGCGACTTAGCTGAGAGTTCGCTCTGGGCGCGAATTTCCAGTGATGATCCCTCGACGCAGATGCCTCCGCCGCGATCGAATCGAAAACTTGATCAACGTCAAAGGGAGATCTTAGCCGAGTGGATCAAGCAAGGGGCCGAGTATCGTGCCCACTGGTCTTTTGTTCCAGCCACAAGGCCTCCAGTGCCGGTCGTCGCTCAGCAAGCAACGGTCCGCAACGAGATCGATCACTTTATTGTTGAGCGACTTGAACGTGAGGGACTGGCGCATGAGGGACTGGCGCAATCAATATCGGCAGACCCTGAAAAACTTCTCAGACGCGTAAGCTTGGACCTGACGGGCTTTCCGCCAAGCGAGTTGGAACTCGACTCGTTTTTGAAAGATCCGAGCGAAGCGTCGTATCGTGAAGTTGTTGAACGCCTTTTGAACTCGCCGCGATTCGGGGAACGCATGGCTTGGGATTGGCTTGATGCTGCTCGATATGCCGACACGAACGGGTATCAAGGTGATCCGACTCGACCTATGTGGTACTGGCGAGATTGGGTTATCAAGGCGTTGAATGAAAACATGCCCTTTGACCGATTCACTCGCGAACAAATAGCAGGCGACCTGTTGGCAAATCCTACTGTCGAGCAGTTGATCGCCACTGGTTTTCATCGCAATCACATGATCAATGGTGAGGGTGGACGAATTGCAGAAGAGTCCCGCATCGAATATGTCCAGGATCGTGTGGAAACGACCGGAACGGTCTGGATGGGACTGACCCTTACCTGTTGCCGATGCCACGATCACAAATACGATCCGTTTTCGCAAAAACAGTACTACGAATTAGCCGCATACTTCAATTCGATTGATGAGAGCGGTGCGAATGACGCTGGCGGTCTGGCGAATCCCGTCCAGTCGATTGCGACTTCTGAGCAGAAGGCTCTGTTGGACCAGTACAGTGCTACGGAACAGCAGCGGCGTCGGGAACGCGATGAAGTAGAACGCAAGCTCATAGATCGGCAAGCTGACTGGGAAGCACAGTATCTTGCTCGCCAGCCGTCGTCACCTGAATGGGAGGTTCCGACGCAGATGGTTTTCGATTCGGAACAAGGAACGGAGCTGGTCCAGGATGGAGATACGATCGTCGCTCGTGGAGCATCGCCTCTGAGCGATACTTACGAAATTCGGTTCGCTACAAATGCATCTGGAGTTACTGCTGTCCGCATTGAGTGTTTGCCCGATCCAAACCTTGTGAACTCAGGTCCGGGGCGTGCTGATAATGGAAACTTTGTGTTGAGCGAAGTCGAGGTGGTTGTGGCAGGAAAGCCCGTTGCATGGCGATCGGCGAGCGCGGCTTATTCACAGGGTGGTTGGATGGCGTCGGGGGCCATTGATGGAAAACGTGAGACAGGTTGGGCGATCGCTTCGGAGTTTGGCAAAACGCATCCACTGCTTTTGATTGCCGATCAAGCTTGGATGGGTTCGGGAGACGATCAAGTAACGTTGCGTTTGCGGTTTGATTACGGTCGACAGCATACACTGGGGCGATTTCGTATTGCGTTGACGCGACGGCATCCATTGGACTTGGTCCCAGCACCCGAGAAAGTACAGCAAGCGTTTTCCAAGCCAGTGGAGACTCGAAGTGATGCCGAGAAGGGAGAAATCCGAAAGTACTTTCTTGGTTCACAAGACGAGTATGTGGCTGCGAACAATGCCTGGGAGAAATCTCGCAACGAACGCGATCAGTTGGAGCGAAGTTTACCGAAAACGATGGTGATGCGAGAGCGAGCAACACCGCGCGAGACGTTTGTTCTGGCCAAAGGGGCTTATAACGCTCCGCTGGATAAAGTGTCCCATGGTGTTCTCGAAAACCTTTTACCTGTCGAGTCGAACTTGGTCCAAAACCGATTGCAGTTGGCAGATTGGTTGCTCGACCCTCGCCATCCATTGACAGCTCGCGTGGCTGTAAATCGTTACTGGCAGATGCTGTTCGGAACGGGGTTGGTAGCCACTTCGGAAGACTTTGGTTTACAAGGCGAACAGCCAAGCCATCCGGAGTTGTTGGATTGGTTGGCTGTGGAGTTTCGCGAAAGCGGTTGGAATGTGAAGGAGTTGATTCGATTGATTGTGACGAGTCACACGTATCGCCAGTCTTCGGTGGTAACACCGCGGGCGTTGGAGCTAGATCCAAAGAACAGGTTGTTAGCTCGAGGGCCAAGGATGCGATTACCAAGTTGGATGTTGCGTGACCAAGCTTTATACATCAGTGGTTTGCTTGTTGAGAACGTAGGGGGACCTCCGGTGAAGGGATATCAGCCTTCTGGGATTTGGGAAGACGCGACCTTCGGCCAGATTCGCTACGAGCAAGATCATGGCGAAGCTCTTTACCGCAGAAGTTTGTATACCTTTTGGAGACGCATTGTTGCTCCTCCGATGTTCTTCGACTCAGCAAATCGGCAAAACTGTTCGGTCAAATCGGTCAACACGAATACGCCACTTCATGCATTAGTGACATTGAATGATGTTACCTTTGCTGAAGCGAGCCGCGCATGGGCGCAGAGGTTGTTGCTTGTCGAAGAAGAATCAACCGATACTAAGCGTCTTCAAACGATGTGGCGGTCGGCAACCGGAAGAGTGGCTCTCGATCACGAATTAGCGATTCTTGAAGCTCGGCTGAATAAGTTGCGAGCTTACTACTCGGTGCATGCGGATGAGGCGATGGGCTTGATACAAGTTGGAGAGTCGAAGGCGAATCCCAAGTTGGATACGGGGGAATTAGCTGCTTGGACGTGCATCGCATCGATTGTTCTGAATCTCGATGAAACTTTAAGCAAAGAGTAAACGGGAAGGGGAGCCATGAACACAAGTTTTATACGCGAAATGACTCGGCGAACGCTGTTTTCGAAGTCCGCGATGGGGATCGGAACAGCCGCTTTGGCAACGTTACTTGGCAAGGAGCAGGCTAAGGCTAGCGATACCCGTCTGGGGCTTGTCGATTTGCCACATCATCAGCCCAAGGCAAAGAATGTCATTTACTTGTTGATGAACGGTGGTCCGCCGCACATCGATACGTTTGATTACAAGCCTGAGCTAGAGAAGTATCGCGGCAAAGAGATACCCGAGAGTGTTCATCGCAATCAACGTGTTTCGACGATGACCCAAGGCGCTGCGAAACTGGTGCTTCCCCCTTTCACGGGCTTCAAGCAATATGGCGAATCTGGAGCGTGGGTTTGCGATTTCTTGCCACACACCGCTGGAATCGTAGATGACTTATGCTTTGTTAAGTCGATGCACACAACTTCCGTCAATCATGCACCAGCGATTACCTTCTTTCTCACAGGCTCCGAGATGCCGGGCCGACCTAGCATGGGGGCTTGGGCGACGTACGGCTTGGGTAGCGAAAGCCAGGATTTACCCGGTTTTGTCGTCATGACATCGCGCGATAAGGAGGCCACTTGCGGTCAGATCTTCTATGACTTTTATTGGGGTAGTGGATTTTTGCCATCGAAGTATCAGGGTGTAAAGTTTCGTGGTGGAGGAGATCCGGTACTTTATTTGTCAAATCCAAGTGGACTTACCCGTGAGGTTCGGCGAGAGTTACTCGATGACTTAGCCAAGTTAAACGAGAGTCACTTCGCAGAGATGCAAGATCCTGAAATTACGACACGCATTGCGCAGTACGAAATGGCTTATCGCATGCAGGCCAGTGTGCCCGAGATCACAGACTTGAACCGCGAGCCGGAGAGTGTTCTTGAGATGTACGGCCCGGATGTAAAGCGACCAGGATCTTTCGCCTACAATTGCTTGATGGCACGTAAGCTAGTGGAACGTGGAGTACGTTTTGTACAGTTATTCCATGCAGGCTGGGATCATCACCGGAACTTGTCGACGCAGTTTGAAATACAGTGTCGCGATACAGATCAACCTAGTGCAGCACTGATCAAGGATCTCAAGCAACGAGGATTGTTGCAAGATACGTTGGTTATCTGGGGGGGCGAATTCGGTCGAACGCCGTTCATTCAAGGTAACATCGGTGACCGAGCGCAATGGGGGCGTGATCATCATCCGTATGCGTTTACGCATTGGATGGCTGGAGGTGGGATTAAGGCAGGTATTTCGTATGGGCAGAGCGACGAATTTGGATTCAACGCCGTGGTCGATCCTGTTCATGTGCACGATTTTCAAGCGACGGTGTTGCATCAGTTGGGCATTGACCATGAGAAGCTAACCTTTAAGTTCCAAGGTCGACACTATCGATTGACCGATGTGCATGGCCAAGTCGTCCGTCCTATTCTCAATAGCTGAGGGGGGCGTGCTTCTTAGCCAAGGTTGTGGGGATCAACCTTCACCCATTCGAAGATAGGTCGTGCTCAGTGAAACGGTGCTCGTGCTCGTAATCGAAAGCAACCTCTAGTGCTGTTATGTTCGTTCAGTACACGAACTACGTCTGAATGCAACTAAACTGGTCAAGTTATCCGAGCACGATCATGAGCACGATAATGGGCCAGAATCCCAATCATATTGGTCACTGTTTTTGCTCAATAGCAAGATTTTACGAAAGCGATGAATCTTTCCAGCCCTGCTTTAGTTTGCGAATGTGCTCCGGCGTGGAGCCGCAGCAGGCACCAATGATTTTTGCTGGCCAGATTTGGGCGTGTCTCAGGTAGCCTGTGGGGTCGGTGGAGTCTGTATTGATCCAACCTTGTTCGTCGTCCGCGAAGCCGATGTTTCCGTAGGCTACAAGCGGAAAGGTTTCGCCACAGAGGGCGCGTAATTCGGTCAGTGGCTGAGCGATGGTATGAGCCGGCATGCAGTTCACGCCTAATGCTTTCACACCGAGAGGGATCAGTGATTCCACTGCATGGGAAAGTAACTCGCCGGAGAGGATGCGTCCTTTTTGATCGCAGACAAAAGTAACCCAGGTGGGCAAACCGGTGGCTGTAGCGATTTCTGCGGCAATCACCGCTTCGCGGATGGAATTCATCGTTTCGATGAGAAGCAGGTCAACGCCACCTTCCAACAATTGCTCGATGCGTTCGGCGTGTTCGTCAACACACTCCTTATCAGGTGGCACTAGATCGGGACGATAACAATCCTCAAGCGAAGAGAGCGATCCGGCCACGAGCGCCGGTTTTCCAAATTCAGCCACCGCCTCTCGGCTAGTGGCAACCGCGCGCAAGGTTAGTTCGTGGGCGGTAAGTTTTTTACCAGCAAGGGCGCGGCGGTTAGTGCGAAAGGTATTGGTAGTGATGATGTCCGCGCCCGCGTTTAGGTAGTCGAGATGAACCTGACGCAGGACGTTTAGCCCAGCGTCCGTAGTGAGGGCGTTGGCGGACCATAACGGCAAGCCGGTATCTATGCCACGGCGGTTGAGTTCGGTGCCGGTAGCGCCATCGAGTAACAGACGTTTCGAGTTCACGATCAGGATTTATACATAGGGAAAACAGAGGCTTGATCACAGAATAACCACTTTGGAAAAGCGGTTTCCGCAGACATTCAAAATCAAGCGTGCTACCGGGGCGCGTACGCAGTGGTTGAAGGTTTCGGGTTTATGATCAAGTCTGCTTCCGGAAGACCGGTGGCTCGGCAGTTTACAGAGTCCCACGAAATTGGTTTCTGAAGGCGCAACGCGAGAACTCCCAGCATGCCAATCTCCGTGATTCTCGCACCGATCTCAAAGGGTGAATAGGTCTTCGCATCGCCCGCACAAGCCAGTACCCATTCGAACATGTGTGAATTGTTGACCTTGCTCCACCGTGGTCGCTGACCGTTGGCAACCTTTGAAGGATCCCATTTCAGAGCTTCTGTATCGATGCGAGGTTGAGTCTTGGGGATTTTTGCCACTTCTGGTTGATCAGCTCCGCGAAACTTATTTGCGCCTTTGAGTCGAACTTCGCAGCCGGTGTTCCAAAGTCCAGCGGATAACGTTCCTTCGCTGCCGACGATCAAACATCCAGTTGTATCGACAGGGCCTTGAGTCACGTTGCTGGGTGGAAGATTCTTTTCGCCGGAATAGAAAACAAGTTTCACAGGGCCTCGATTGCCCTTTGCCGGGAACTCAAAATTTACGGTGCAGCGAGTTGCGAATGATTCATGTCCTAAGTTTTCGCCCGATGCGTCGATCCGCGTTGGGGCATCGAGTTCCAGAGCGCGATAAGCAAGCTGAAACCCGTGACAGCAAAAATCAGCGAGCGAACCACCCCCAAAATCGTACCAGCCTCGCCATTTACCAGGGTGATAAATGTCCTTGTTGTAGGGTCTTGCGGGGGCCGTACCGAGCCAGAAGTTCCAGTCTAGTCCCTCAGGAATCGGATCGCTTGTTGACGGCCGATCCACGCCATTCGGCCAGCTATGAGCTGGGTGCCAAACGTGCACTTCGGTGATGTTCCCCAACAGCCCCGATTGAATAACTTCAAAGCTGCGGCGAAATCCCTCTGTCGAACACCCTTGGTTACCCGTTTGGGTTGCAAGGTTCGGATGACTTAGGGCAAGCTTCTCCAATGCACGACATTCGGCTACGGAATGAGCCAGCGGCTTTTCGCAATACACATGTTTGCCCGCCTTCAAGGCTGCTTCACAGATGGGCACATGCCAGTGATCGGGCGTCGCGATGATCACGCCATCGACTTCCGATTCTTTGTCAAGCAGTTCACGATAGTCGTGATAAGGGCGCGCATCTTTCAGCTCGTTGACCTGTAAAGCGCTATCGAGTTGTCGTTTGTCCACGTCGCAAATAGCCACAATCTTCTGATCCAGTTTGTTGAGTTCTGGAATCAGATAGCCTCGCATCTGCCCACCCATCCCAATGCAGGCGAACGAGAGTTTCTCATTGGGTGACTGGCTTGCCAGAAGCCTTGAGGGCAGAATCATCGGTAACCCCACCGATGCGGTTGCGCCTTGCATAAATTCTCGACGCGAGACTTCGTGAAACATAGTTATCTCTGAATTGTTGGATTGAGTGGATTGGCAAGGTCTGTTGGGAGGACGACCACCGCGGCGCGATTAAACCAAAAGCTCTTCAAGCGGTCCGGCGTGCGAGCAACCATTTTGTTTAAGGACAAGATCTTCGTTACCATAATACTCGATGGGGTTACCATAGGCGTTGAGCAGAGTCGTCCACCAGTCGCCGATGGTGCGGCAGCCTTGTTCGCCGTATTTTGGGTAACGCAGATATCGCCCTGGTAGCTTGAGTTTACCGCCGCCTCCGCCAACGATCAGGTAGGGCCATTCCATTCCGGTTCCATGGTGATTATCGCTCGAATCCGATAGGAAAATGATCATGGTGTTGTCCAGCATGTCTCCGTCACCCTCTGGGACCGCTCGGAGTTTTTTAGCCATTTTGGCCAGAAGTTCGGAGTGATGTTGTTGGATGATGTCGCGGTATTCACTCTGGGTTTTGGTACCTTCGTTGTGTCCGATGCCATGGTTATGTTGATCGATACCGAGTCTTTTGTAGGTCATGTCGACATTATCGAGGCGAATGGTGACCACGTTGGTAAGACCTGCGATCAAGGCAGCAGTAGCCAAATCAAATTGTGCTTCTTGACGGACTTCCTCGACAGTGGAAGTGAATTTGTCCGAGTAGCCTGGCGCGTTTGCTGCGATCTGGTGTTTCATGCTCGTCAATTTGCTGTGTCGTACCTGAAGTTCCTCAAAGGCATTAAGGTAGGCGTTCATCTTTCCCTGTTCCGACGAGGGGATAGCTTTCGAAACTTTTTTGATATCGTCGACCATGAAATCAAAAAGGTTTCTTTGCAGTTTGAAGCTCTTTTCAGCGCGGTTGCTTGACGAGACGGCCGAGCCAAAGAGTTGTTCGTAGGCAAGGTCGGGAGATCCCTGGAAAGGAAGTTCTTGCCCTGGCCCGACAGCGGAGATTCCGGGGTACATGGTCCCACCATAGTCGTTGCTTAATGCCTTCCCTTTGATCGCCAGTCCGACATGATTAAACGGCGCTGGGTTCAGCTTGGCCAATTCCGCATCGGCGGTTGCTCGAAGCACCGCACCTGCGTCAAATTCACCTCCAGTCATGTAGACCCCCATCATGCCAAACCAACTGGAGTGCCCCCCACGGCACATCTTCCCGGACAGGCCCTGCACAATTGAGAGTTGATCTTTAAAGGGTTCCAAGGCACGCATAGACGACGGTAGAGCAACCTTGGTCAGATCTTGGTTGAATAAACTACTGCTCGACTCTTGGTCTTTGAATGCCTCAGGAGTAATCCCGTTGGGAACAATGCCGCTCGATTTAACAACAAACACGAAGCGATTGGGAATCGCGAGCGAATTGCCTGCGGCTTGAAGTTCCACCTGGCGCAAGAAGGGGGCTAAGAGAAAGGCTCCTGCTCCTAGCGAGAGATTTTTAAATGCGTCGCGTCTTGTAACATTCATGGTACGTTCCTTGTCGTTGGTTCAATTGTTTTGCGGTAAAGAAACGAGTCAGAGGAAAGAATGGAAACCAGGAGCGCCTGAAAACTACCGCCGCTCTCAAGATAGGCACGATCTGCAGTTATAAGCGTTTTTGAATCGCTGAGCATTTCGTTTCGACCCATGAAATAGCGAAACACATGCCTAATAATGCCTTGTCGAACTTTATCTGATTCGGCCAGTCTATGAATTAGTTCCAAGGCATCTTTGAACTCGCCATCCAACTCTCTTTCGCCTGTGTCTACCAATTCACCCTTGGCATGGACCGGTTTGGTGTCGCCTTTGCCTAGGTTTTCCTCCGTTCGATATCGCCCGAAGTCATCATAGATTTCGAAGGCATATCCGATTGGATTCATCTTTTTGTGGCAACGCCAGCAATCGGAACTCTCCGTTTTGAGGAGTCTTTCTCGGAGGGTTTTAGTATGGTCTTCAGGGATAGAGGCATCAACGGTGATGGGAATATCGGGAATAACGCCGCCGAGTAAATGTTCCCTGACCCATTTACCGCGTCGAATGGGGTCTGTGCTGTCATTCAATGAATGTGCGATGAGCCACGCAGGGTGAGTCAGCATCCCAGCGCGGTTCGGTCTCTTGTAAGGTTGCGGCAACAGGTAATCCTGCTCTTCATCTTTAAGGTCGTAGACCATCGGATATTTCGCATACAAGGCCTGCATGCGATGGAGCAGTATGTCTTCGTCTTTGGTGTTCATCCAACTGTATTGCTCTTCTACGATCTGCTTTATCGCGGCGATACTGCCGTTGAATCCTTTGTTAAAGTTATGCAGATTGTATTTCACGTTCAGTTCATGCCAGCCTTTGAGATTTAGGCGTTGCAAAAGCTCTTTCTGCTTGGCTTCGGGATACTCTCCCGCATCGAGTTGCTGTTGGTTTTGCTTGTAGAAATCGTAGACCGTGTTTCGAAACGTGGCTCGGTTGATGATGTAATACTCATCGGAGGTCAACAGTTGCCTGAATACATCCTTGTCATTCGCCAGGATGTTCATCACGAAGAAGTCCGCATCTTTTTCGTACATTGCGGGGTAGTTTTCACCGTAGTAAGCAAATCCACCTGAGCGATCTTGGTCTTTGAAGACCTTATGGGCTTGGGTGTAGCCAAAGAACTCTTGGAAAAAGCGTAGGATCTTTGGTTTGGCAATCGAATCATCTTGAAGTATGCGTGCAACTTGAAAAGCCGCATCGCTGCTGCTGTTGAGCCTACCCGATTGTGCGGCTTGTAGAAGTGCTTCATCGGGGCGGCGATCCGTTAGAGCGAAAGCTATTGCAAACGCCATTTCAGTACCGGACAACATCCGACGCCCGTCGGAATCTTCGTTGCCAAGGCCAATCTCAACCCTATAGACAGATTCGTGATGGAGCATCACTGCCATCAAGACCAATCGCATGGCCTCTTCATTGCCGCCTTCGTCGGCTGTCTTCCTGAAAAGCTCTGAGTAGTTGATGACTTCGTCTTTCAGGGGCTCTCG
>JBJONT010000236.1:0-3765 GCA_046051705.1 Planctomycetota bacterium
TGGAAACTTACCGGACGAGATTTATCTGTCTATAATTACCGGACAGTGTTTACCGAACTTGGGGGCCACTGATCAGATCAAGCTGTTTTCGAATGAAAGCTGGATCTAGGGGAAAGAATCCCGCACGAATGGCTTCGAGTTGTCCATCTCGACTAAGCACATAGCGAAGGACCGATTCACGCAACCCGCCGTCACTTCGCAAAGTGGCTTGGTCGACGATCAATGTCAGCGGGCGAACGAAAGGATATCGGCCTGCAAGAAAGTTCTCTTCGCTGGCTTCCACTGCAATGCCTTGCAATACCAAAGGCACAGCACGCACATCCGCATTGTGATCGCCGAATCCACATAGAGATACTCCGTACTTATCCTTACCGACCCCTTGCGTCACCGCAATATTCGTCTCGTGGATTTGGGCGACTTTGGCTAACTCTCCACCACCGAGAATCCACTGTTTGATAAACCCGGTGGTACCGCTGACATCACTGCGACCGTGGATTCGAATCGGCTGATCTGCCCAATCGCCGGTCAATCCAAGATCTCCCCATTTCACCGCATGAGGTTTTCCACTCCCAGCAGCGCGAAAGATCGCTTCGAGTTGCTCCGGAGTGACGCTTGCAAGGGGATTGTCTTTGTGAACGTAGAGAGCTAGAGGATCCAAAGCGACGATCACCGCCATCGGCTCTTTGCATTTGGAACTCTTGAGGTTGTTCAATTCCTGTTCCGTCAACGGACGGCTTGCACCTGCAATCACTTGGGGATTCTCTGAAATCTCCTTGATCGCTGCATCGGTTCCATCTTGTCCCTTGGTATAAGAAACCTCAGGGTGAAATTTGATGAATCGATCTAACCAAGCTCTCGCCATCGACTGCATGGTGGTCGAACCGGAGACCACCATCGCCCCTTTAATGGAACCTTTCGCGTGGTATGGCTCGAGAGCTTCTACCAAATGCATCAGTGCCAAGTGATCATCATCGTCATGCTTTGGGGCTGGTGTCGGTGCGGATGCAGGTGGAGTCGCAGCACCCGTCGCGCCCGCTGAAGGCTTCGTAGGAGCCGTCGCAGGCGATTGCCCAACCGCGCTAGAAGCGGTCAACATCGAAAAGCATGCTACTACAATCAGTTTCGCAAAAGCATGAGAATGAACACTGAGCGCACCCAAGAAACCTTGAGCACGAAATAGTCGACGGCAAACCATTACCTTATCCTCCTGAGGTTCAGAATCCTTGATCCGGTGTTTACCCAGACCGTTGTTCCGTTCAACGAGACTCGACTATATCGCTTTAGCGGCTCGTTGCCTAGCAGACCTACCGGAGGCTAAGTAAAAACACCGGCATCGCAAAAACATCGGCATCTTCAAAACACCAGCCTCCCAATCACGGGGCCGGTTCAATCGAAGCGTACATGCTTCCCTTGGACTTCATGCTCTTCGGATCGCGTCCATAAGCTCGAATCTGATCTCGCTTCAATTCGGCATGCTCAAGGGTCGTCGTCAAACAAATGGCCTTCCCCGTCTTGTCGACTTGCTCGGCTAACTGCTTTCCAGCGGTCTCCGACATATGGAAAAGTTCCTTCATCATCCGAATCACGTAGTCGTAGGTATGTTCAGGGTCATCCCAAAGAATGACGTGATACCTCGGTTGTTTTTTCGGTTTCTTATCAGGCTCGGCAGGTTTTACGTCCGGCTCGGCCACAGCAGCATTCGATTGCGACATCGAGAAATTCCTTTTTATTCAATGTTCTTCATTGGAGATCCGAAGCACCGAAACCAGGGGCCCAACCCCTGAATGATTCGGTATATTCTAAAGGGCGTTGGATGCTCAATTTTAAGGCTGGTTCGCTTTTTCCTAGGACAAACATGACAAATTTTACCAAACTCGACGATTTTCTGACCCGCAATCGTCAACAACATCTCGAGCAACTCTTTGAATTGTTGCGAATCCCCAGTATTTCAGCCGACAGCACGAAAACTTCGGATATGGATCGGGCTGCTCATTGGGTGGCCGATCGATTTCGAGATGCCGGCCTAAAAACAGAATTGATTCCCGGAGACGGACCAGCTTTGGTCTACGCCGAAACCGACCCTGTACCGGGTAAACCTGTCGTCTTGGTATACGGACACTATGATGTCCAACCCGCCGACCCGATCGACTTGTGGAAATCCCCACCCTTCACCCCTGAGATTCGCGATGGAAATATCTACGCTAGAGGTTCGACCGACGACAAAGGTCAAATGCTGACCCACGTCCTGAGCGTTCTGGCTTGGAAAGCTTGCGGGGAGAAACTCCCCCTCCAAGTCAAATTCTTGATCGAAGGCCAAGAGGAACAAGGCAGCGAAGTACTCGAAGCAAAATTGCCAGAAATCGCCAAGCGATTGGCTTGCGACGTAATCGTGATCAGCGACTCATCCCAGTACGCAAAAGGACAGCCGGCAATCACCTACGGTTTGCGCGGGATCGCCTATTTCGAACTGCGCGTCCATGGACCAAAGATGGATTTGCACTCGGGATCCTTTGGCGGAGCAGTCACCAACCCCGCCCTCGCCCTCGCCCGAATCCTCACCGAAATCAAAACTCCAGATGGCAGAATCCAATTGCCCGGTTTCTACGACTCGGTCGTCGAACTCGAACCCTCTGAACGACAAATGTGGCAATCGCTCGGCTTTAGCGACGATCGATTTGCTGAGAGCCTTGGAGTCAACGCTCTAACGGGTGAATCCGGATACACAACTCTCGAGCGACGCTGGGCCCGCCCAACCTTCGATGTTCACGGTTTGCTCGGCGGCTATCAAGGCGAAGGAGGAAAAACGGTGATCCCCTCCTGGAATGGCGCAAAGATCAGTTTCCGACTCGTTCCGAACCAAGACCCGAAAACGGTCGGTGAACAACTCCGACGCTTCATCGCCGAACACACACCTCCCGGCGTCCGCGTCGAAGTCATCGATCTGCACGGCGGTCGCGGCGTAGTGGTCAATCCAAACTCCAAATTCATGAAGGGTGCAGTCGAGGCCGTCGAAGAAGGATTCGGCGTGAAGCCTGTGCTGATTCGCGAAGGAGGATCGATCCCAATCGTCGCACAAATGGTCGATGCGCTTGAGTGCGACGTGCTCTTGATCGGATGGGGCCTCGATGACGATGGCGCTCACAGCCCGAACGAAAAGTTCTGCCTAGAGGACTTCTATCGCGGTATTCGCGCCAGCAGCCGACTCTGGCACCACCTTGCACGCTAGTGAAGAACTTACTACGTTCTAAGATCAAATGCAAAACGCCGCAACCTGTTGCGGCGTTTGTTTTCGACCCGGCGCTGCTTCTGTTCAGCTAACCGGGCACTGATGAGCTGATGGCGTTAGTCTTCTAACCCACGCTTGTAAGCATCCGCAAGAGGTTCATCCAAGCCCACTGTCCAACGCTTGCCTTCGGTCTCTAATTCGATAAAGTTCGCGCCGATGGAAATGACTTTCCCTTGGACATCCCCAAGCTTGAGATTTTCCCCTTCACGCAGGAACAAGGTCTTGTCCTCGGTCTTCGAACGGATCCAAGCTTGTGGGCCTTTGCCATCAGAAACCAACGCGCTGATGAACGCTTGGGCCGCAACGTCGAATTCTTTGGGCTTCTTCGCAGGTGGTGGTGGCTCACCCACTTTGATCGAAATGAGCTGAACGGAAGATTTCGCAGGAATACCAGTGTCAGTAGCTCGAACCGAAACTTGGAAATCTCCTAACTCGGTCGATGTCCAAGTCAGCTTGCCAGTATCAGGATCAAGCTGCAT
>JBJONT010000237.1:0-13671 GCA_046051705.1 Planctomycetota bacterium
CGCAAAAAGCAGCCATTGCGCGGACTTTCCCCTCACCCCCCGCCCCGCTCCCCCACCCGGGGCGAGGGGAGCAAAACAATAAAACCTCCCGCGCGGTTACCAGGTGAAGATAGCGCAACTCGCCCGCGCGCAGCCGCGCGCTTCTCCCCCTCGCCCGCTGGCGGGAGAGGGGGTCGGGGGGTGAGGGTGGTGACCGCGCAAACCCAAGCGCCGCAAAGCTTTACGCACACAGATCGCAAACTAGCGCAATCGCAATCGCGCGCAAGCGAGCGAGCGCATGCGAACTCGCTTCTCCCCCTCGCCCGCTGGCGGGAGAGGGGGCCGGGGGGTGAGGGTGGTGACCGCGCAACCCAAAGCGCCGCAACACCTTACGCTCCGCGCTTGCTCATTCGCCTCCCCCCCCTCGCCCGCTGGCGGGAGAGGGGGCCGGGGGGTGAGGGTGGTGTCCGCGCAACCCCAAGCGCACAATAGACTTACGCACTAAAAACCCAATCAAAACCATCAACAACCTCACCACCCCACCCCCATGCAAAAGCAGCCGTTGCGCGGTCTTTCCCCTCACCCCCAGCCCCTCTCCCCGACCCGGGGCGAGGGGAGCAAAACAGGTAAACTTCGCGCGCGGTTACCAGGTCAGAATAGCGCAGATCGTCCGCGTGCACGCGCGCGCTTCTCCCACTTCTCCCGCTGGCGGGAGAAGGGGCCGGGGGTTGAGGGTGGGGAACTCGCAACTGCACGCACCGCTCGCCCGGGACACAGTCCCAGGCTACGCGGGAGAGGGGGCCGGGGGGTGAGGGTGGTGTCCGCGCAACCCCAAGCGCCAAAACAACTTACGCGCGTTCAACAATCATATCCTAGCCAAATCTACGCAACCAGTTAAACCGCCTCAAGCAACACAATTCGCTGCTCCGGAGCAAGCTGAAAAATTATCTTACTTACCAAGGTTCCGTATAAAGAAGTCAGTCATCATCTGATACTGATGCTGCATCTGCTCAGGATCGACAATTCCATGACGATTCTTGGGGTACACCATCAACTCAAACTGCTTTCCAGCTTCCTGCAACGCGTTGACGAATTGCAATGTATTGCTCATGTGTACGTTCTCGTCGATCTCTCCATGGATCAATAACAATCGCCCATGAAGATTCTTCGCCGCTTCAACCACTGAACTGGTTTGATAACCCTCTGGGTTCGCTTGCGGAGTATCCATGTAACGCTCCGTATAAATCGAATCGTAATTACGCCAGTCAGTCACCGGAGCACCGGAAATCCCCGCGCGGAATAACTTGCTATGCGTCATCGCATAGGCCGTGAAATAGCCACCGTAACTCCAACCCCAAATCCCAATCCGGTCCTTATCAACCCAGTCCTGCCCATTCAACCAACTTGCGGTGTCTTCAAGATCTCTCAATTCAAGTGCACCTAAGTTCTTGTAGACCTTCCATGTGTCCGCATTTCCCTTGCCCAAAGCCGAGCGATTGTCACATAGCAACACCGCAATACCTCGGTCGGTAAGATACCGATGCCACAGATCGCTTCGATGCGTCCAACTGTTTTCTACTGTCGGTGCCGACGGCCCCGCATACACATACATCACAACCGGATGACGTGTGTTATCCCCATCGCGACGCTCTGGTTTGTACAGCAAGCCTTGTAACACCTCTCCATCGCGAGCGGAAACCCGGATCAACTCGGGTGCAACGGTTTGCACATAATCAAATCGATCGCTGCGATATCCGCTGAGCAATCGTATCGGTTTCCCTTCACGATCACGCAGCCAAGTCTCAGGCGGATGATTCAAGTCGCTCCAACTGTCAATAAAGTAACTACCGGTCGGATGTACGCTGATGCGATGCGCTCCGGTCAGTTGGCTCATCGATTCCAGTTCACCTGTCTCGAGGGCTAATCGCAAGACATCGGTATTCGTAGGTGCAGAGCGATGCGCTGTCATCCAGACGTACTTGCCTCCATCGGTGATCGCTGAGATCTCCTTCAGATCCCAATCCCCTCGGGTCAATGCTCGTTTCGTGCCATCGATTGCGACGTGATACAAATGCCTTCTTCCGACATATTGACCATCCAACCCACTGTCACTGACCCATATAAAACTTCCGTCGAGTAGCCATCGCGGGCTATCGATAACATCCACCCAAGCTTTGGACTCCTCGTGCACAAGCACTTGCGAGGCTTGGGTTGCACAATCATAGAGGACCACATCAAGCCGATTTTGGATACGATTTTGAATCTGATAGACCAACGCATTGGGAACCCCTGGCTTCCAACCTACGCGCACGACCAATCGCTCGGCAGGGTCCTCAATGCTCAATTGCACTTCTTGCTTCGCCCCCGTCTGAACATCAACCACATGCAAGGAAACCCGAGGATTGGGCTGTCCGGCTTTCGGATATCGCATGTTCTCAACCTTCTGCGCGAAGGAAAGGGAATCATCGATCACGAACGTAGGAACCGGTGTCTCGTCCAATCGCAAATAAGCGATTTTGGTTCCATCGGAATTCCACCAGTAAGCTTTGAACTGCCCTCGACCGTATACTTCCTCTTGCGTGACCCAATCAAGCTTGCCGTTGAGAATCTCCCCACCACCATCGTCGGTCAATCGTTTTACTTCCTTGGTTTTACAATCAGCAACGTACAGGTCTTGTTGGTGGACGTATGCGACGTGTCGTTGCGTTGGGCTAAGCTCGACTAACTCCTCGATTTGTTCTGGCGTATTTGTCACGCGCTGGGCCGCATCGGTTAACAGATCATAGTGATACAAATCGTTCTTGTGATTGATCACCGCCGATTCCAAACCATCTTGAAAGAGTTCGATCTGACGACCATAAGGAGCTGCTGCGTTATCCACGAACTCCGGAAGCTTCGAAAGTGCTTCGACCATGCGTTGAGGCGTTTCCCATGGATGCATAGCACCGGTAGCTGCATCGACATGAAACCAACGTTGTTCCCGACGAGTGATGTACCCTTCGCCATGCGGCATCCAACGGGGTAATGGCGTTGGTGCACCCGAATAGGCGACCTTGTCCTTCGGCGAATACAGTTTGTCGAGCGTTAATTTCTCTCCAACGATATCCTTCGCTTTTAGATCAAGCCATGCAAGGGGCTCGAGCGGCGTGACTTTTGGAAAACTCGGCATAGCTTTGCATCTGGTAATGGGGTAAACCGCACCGGACTGGAGCATCGGGTCCAAAAACCCCCACATCGCCAAGGACTCATCGGAATGAGGTTCTAAGATGTAGGTTACTAACACACCCAACGGATGGTCGGTTGGAACAATCCAGCCTGGCCCTAGCACCATTTCTTTCTCTTCCAAAGCCACACTGTGTTTCGATAACTTACGAAACTGAAATTCGTTAAGCTCTTTGCGGTCGGTGATTTTGTACTGCTCGACAACCGATTTCACCTCGCCCGAGACCTCGATCATCGGAACCCCATGCAATCGAATACGGCTCGCAAGCCATGAACATTCCTTGGGTATGTGGTAAGCAATCGGCGCGTCGACTTCGAGTTTTCTCGTCGCCACGTTTGCTAAGCGAACTTCATATTGCGTTTCCTCCATTTCCTTCACACGACCGCGATCCTTCGGACTCGGGAAGGTAACCTCCTGCGGCTTTGTCTCTTTTGCCTGCTGCTCGCTTGTGGATTTCTCGTTTGCAATTTCCTCAGTTGCGGCTTTCTCGGCTGTAGTCTTTTCTGGCCAACGATAGCCAGCCACCTTTGCCCGCTCTTCACCCGGTTCGATTACCCCTTGAATCGCCACTCCTTTGGGAGAAGTCGAGACCGGCTTGCGAACCAACGAGCGAACGGCATCAAAGTTCTCGCATAGATAGCTGATCGATTCCTCGATGAACGAATAGCTGACTTCGATGCGTCGTTGATACGTCGCATACGAATAGGATTCGACCAATATCCCAATTTTGCCCCGTAACCCCATGTACTCCGTACTGTACCGAGGCTCAAAACCGTAGCTTTCCCAAACGGTATGATCTCGATTGAAATTTCCGTAAGGAAAAATTGGCGAACCCAGGGCTTGCATCTTTTGAGAGACCGCTGGCAACATCTCGGACTTGAGCCACCCGATCATGTCGCGATCGACTGCTGGATTGTGAGGGATGTCATAGGTCATGTCGTAGCGATGCAACGAACCATTTGTCGTGTGCGCGTCGAACAAGACGTCGACTTGAAAAGCATCGATCAAACGAACCAGCGAACGGACTTCCTGTGTATCAAGCTTGACGAAATCCCTGTTCAAATCTTGTCCTAGCGCATTCTCGCGTGTCCCCATCCCCAAAGCAGGCCCCTCTTGGCCAGGTCGATGCATCGGACCGACTCGTTCATTGCCATCGGCGTTGAAATTCGGGAGGAAAACCAAGACACATCGGTCGAGCCAATCGTTGTGCTTACCTTGGACGGTATCGCGAGCCAATGCCAGTAAGGCCTCCTTACTATCGCATTCCCCGCTGTGAATTCCGCCAATCATCAGGATCACCAACCGAGGGTCATCTGCGGCGAGTGGCAAGGAGACTTTTAGATCCTTCGATACTACCAATCCCCACAGCGAGCGATTTTCGTGCGTTTGACCTACTTCCATCAGCTTCGCAAACGGGCTTGATCGCGCAAGCTGACTGAGGAAGGCTTCGACTTCCTCGCCCCGCGATGTCGCCAGAAAATTCGATCGCTCCGCAATCGTCATCGGCGACTTAGGACTCGTCGGTTTTAGTTCCCCGGCTGCGGCTACCGCCTCGGCAGTCGCATCCTCCTTGGCAGTCCCTGCACTTTCCTGCCCATAGACCGTACTGAGTGAATAGCTTGCCCAAAGCAACCATAACCCCAGCACCCTTACACTCATCGAGGCAAAATTACCCCGACGTTCGAACCCAGCAATTAAAAAAATGGAAACAAACTCGCTGAAAACAGGCAGGTAAAACTGAACCACTAGCCGTCGATCCATCGTAACTAAGTCGGTATCATATCTCACCAGTGGGAAGAGGCGAAACAACCCTCAACCTAGTACGGGTTCTTAAAAAGGAAATTCGGAGAAAACAAAACATGGGGCATTTGCACCAATTGGCTTCAGGTCTCGTCCAACAATGCATGATGGTGGGCAACAAAGCAGCTTTGCTTGGTGCGGGTATGTGCTTGGCTCTCGCCAGCCAAGTCGCAATCGCTCAAAACCCAAAAGTCCTCATCGAAACCTCCCTCGGTGACGTCGAAATCGAACTATTCGAGAAGGAAGCACCCAAAACCGTTGAGAACTTCCTCAGCTATGTCAAAAAAGGCCACTACGACGGAACCATTTTCCACCGCATTATTCCGGGCTTTGTTGTCCAAGGTGGCGGGATGACTCCCGACATGAAGGAAAAGCCAACCGATGACCCGATCGAAAATGAAGCTACCAACGGACTGAAAAATGATCGCATGACCCTGTCGATGGCTCGCACACGCGCTCCACACTCAGCTACATCCCAGTTCTACGTCAACTTGAAGTACAACCGCGATCTAGACAAGAAATATGCCGCCGATCGCTATGGTTACTGCGTTTTCGGCCGTGTCGTCAAAGGTGAGGAAATCATCGACAAGATGGCAAAAGCTAAAACGGGGAACAAAGGCCCACACAGTGACGTGCCTGTTGAACCGATCGTTTTGAAGAAGGCAACCATCATCGAAGGTGCCACCGAAGCGAAAGAGTAACAATTCTTAATCTTTCGACTCAGCTTCCAATTCGCTTGTGACTACCTCGCCAACGGTAGTCACAAGTTTTTGCGTAGATGAGCCGTCGAAAGCTGAATGCCGGAAGAATCGCTGTCAACACCGACCGATTTCCGTACCGTGTTAGTTCACCGTGCTACCTGCCCGAATCCATAATTGACTTCACACTTTTAAGACCCATCGATGGCCACTTACTCGTCCCTTAACGATCGAACGCTTCATTGGATCGAGCAACAGGTCGTGGCCAACGAAGATGACCTACAAGTAAAAACGCACGTTCTCCAAAACGGTGCTCGAGTCATCGATTTCGGTTGTAATGTTTCGGGAGGAATCGAAGCCGGGTTAGCTCTTTCCAAGATCTGCATGGGTCTAAGTGCTAACGTTCAGCTTACGGCAGCCGATCGTGCTATTTGGAACGGCCCACAACTTCTGGTCTCCACCGATTCACCATTAAAGGCTTGCATGGCAAGCCAATACGCCGGTTGGAAAATCTCCCACGGTAAATACTTCGCCATGGGATCCGGTCCCATGCGAGCCAAGCGGGGTAAAGAAGCGGTGCTGGATCGGTTTGTCATTGGCGATCACTCCAAGAGTGCCATTGGTGTGTTGGAAAGCGATGAACTTCCTACGGATGAAATCACCGAGCAAATAGCATCCGAATGCAACGTCCAGACCTCCAAACTCGTCCTCTGTGTCGCTTCTACAAGCAGCATTGCAGGGGTCATGCAAGTCGTTGCCAGGTCGATCGAAACCTCTTTACACAAACTCTTCGAACTCGATTTTGACCTGAATCAAATTCGCTCAGGAGTCGGTTCGGCCCCCATTCCTCCCGTCGCAAAAGACTTTGCGACCGGTATCGGACGAACCAACGATGCGATCCTCTACGGTGGACATGTTACCTTGTGGGTCGATGCTCCAGACGACCAACTCGTCACACTGGGCCCCAAAGTCCCGAGCAATTCCTCCCGCGATTGCGGCCAACCTTTTGCAAAAACCTTCAAAGCCTACGGCTATGACTTCTACAAAGTCGACCCCGGGCTCTTCGCCCCGGCTGTCCTTACGATGATCAATCTTCGCACCGGAAAATCCTTCCGTTTCGGCCATTTTTCACCCGACGTACTCCAAGAGTCCTTCGGGGAATCCAATGTCTTGCCCTCCTAGCAAGCTGCGTCAAAGTCGGCAATTCAAGCGAAATCGTTACGTTTGGTCGTTCCGGTATGAATTTCCAGTGAACGCTCTTTGACTTTTTCCGGGAGCTACCGGTAAACTTACTCCGTCGAAAAGGCTCGGCCGGATGCAGTCGTCAGTTTTTCATGAACGTGCGTGTTTGACGTTCGAATCTGACCTGAGAATCCGTCCGGAGAGCTTGACCTTCAACTCGACTACGTGTGGATATCCTGGAAAGCAATTCCTATGCAGTCTGCGAAAAGTAACTCGATCGAGGAAAGTATCTCTTCCCCGGAATCCGGATTTTCGCAGGAATGCCGGTTCGTCCAATGGACCGACGAGCAGCTTGTAGATAAGTATCTGCACGAACAACGGCCAGAGCATTTCGAAGCCCTCATGCGGCGCTATGAACGTGAACTCTTTACATTCTTACGCCGATTTCTCGGAAGCGTTCAGCATGCTGAAGACGTTTTCCAAGGCACCTTTTTGAGCGTTCATTTGCGTATTAGCCAATTTGAACCCGGAAAGCGATTCCGACCCTGGCTTTACGCGATCGCGAGCAACAAAGCGATCGACTTCATGCGTCGTAACAAACGTCATCAAGCCACTAGTCTCGATGGTGTATCCAAGCAGAACGAGGCCGATGAAGCACTTGCAGGGCGGATCCCATCTCGCGAAGCGACTCCCGAAGAAATTGCACTGCGATCGGAAACCAATTCCCGAGTACGTCTGGCCGTCTCTCAACTCAACGAACAAACCCAACAACTTATCCAGTTGGCGTTTTATCAAGGTCTTAAATACGCCGATATCGCCGAGATCCTCGATATTCCGGTCGGGACGGTAAAAAGTCGAGTTTTTACCGCCATGCGCAAACTCAATGAGATTTGGTTGCGTATGCAAGAGAACGAGGTTTCGTAACATCCCATTGAGCCTCGTGGTATTGATCGCCTCGCGAACCAAACCCCCGTTGTGACTCTACATGCGTCCAGACCCACTGCCCCCTTCAGACGAAACGCTGCTCGGCTACCTCCTCGGCGCCCTGTCCGATGAGGAGTCGCTGGCTATTGAAGACCAACTGGCCAAGTCTGACGCCTTGATGCAACGCTTGAGCGATCTTCGCTCCATGCTCGAACCCTTCGCAGACGAACTTCTCGAAGAAGGCAATGTAGACGGAACTCGCGAATCCAACGATGCTCAAAACCCCAACGACTCATTGCCATCGAACGATTTATCCAGCTCATTTAACGACGCATCCAGCGACTTAATCGATGACGCGAGCCAAGAGGGCTTTCGAGAAGGTCTTATCGAAGAGACCATGGCGATGATCGCAAAACTCGATCGTTCCAAGACCTCTGATCGAGATATATCAAACACCGCGAACACACCGAACGAAGCTGCCAGCAGTGGTTCCAATTCTCTCTCCGCTGTTGGTGATCACTCGCAGAGCGGAAACTCCGAACCTGCATCGGCACCCTTTGGGATCCAACTCGCATGGCTCGATAGCCTCGTTGCCCTCGCAGTTGGAATCGTCTTCCTCTCATTCCTGCTCCCGGGGTTGCTTCATTGGAGAGAAGTCGCACGGCAACAGGAATGCGCAGAGAACCTTCGGCACATAGGCGATGCGCTACGAACCTTCGCACAATTTCAACCAGCCCACCGACTTCCAGGGATCGAACCTAACAGCCCTCTTTCCTTCGCCGGTGTCTATGCGATCCGATTAAGAGACCTTGAGCTTCTCGAAACCGAACGTTGGTTGCAATGCCCCTCTGAACCTGCCCCCAATTGGATGGCAAACGTACCGACATCTCTGGATTATCTCATTGCCGGTCGCGAGCAACAGCAAGTCTGGCGATTCCTCGCAGGTGGGGACTACGCTTACCACATGGGAACCTTGATCGGTGGGAAATACGCACCGCCTAATTCCCAATCCTCCAGACGAATTGCTTGGATCGGCGATCGGCTTCCTGTCCCTGCCGGATCCAAAGAATCGCTCGACTCGGATTTTGAAATGCATGGCCGCCGGGCAGTGAATATCCTCTTCAGCGACGGAAGCGTTCAGTGGCTTAGGCTTCCCAAACTAAGCGAATTGGTGACCCTGGACAATCCGTACCTCAACGATGATCGAGAACAAGCACCCGGACTGAGCGACTCAGACGCTTGTTTGGGGCCCAGCCATCTTTTCCCCGCTGCTAAAGTCTCCGCAATCCGAATCATCGACAAAGTAGCACCCCAGGAATCCGCAATGCGGCGCGGTGATCGTTGACCCTAGCCCCCTGGCATCTACAATGGTCAGGTTACTAGTCCCTCTAACGGAACGGTTTGGGTTATGAAACGCTGGCTGGCTGCAATCCCTGTATACAACGAAGCGAAGAGTGTCGATGGCGTCTTGGACGAAGTGGTGCGCTACGCCCCGGATGTACTCGCCGTTGACGATGGCTCAACGGACGGCACTTCGGATCTGCTCGATAAACGCCGCGACGTGACCGTGCTCCATCACCCGAAGAACCGGGGCTACGGTGCTGCATTGCAAACCGCCTTCCAGTATGCCATCGAAGAAGGTTACGAAATCATCGTAACGCTCGATTGCGATGGCCAACATCAACCCAAACGGATCCCACGTTTCGTTACCGCGTGCAAGCACGCTGACATCGTATCTGGATCGCGATACTTGAAAACCTACGCCGGTGACTCGTTGCCTCCCCCCGAGCGATTGTTCATCAATCGTACCGTAACGAAGCGTCTGAATGACACTTTCCATTGGAATCTGACCGATGCGTTCTGCGGGTTCAAAGCCTACAGAGTATCCGCTTTGGAACAATTGCGAATCACCATCGACGGCTACGCAATGCCACTGGAGTTGTGGGCCCAAGCGGCGATGCTCGGGTTGAATATTCTCGAGATCCCTGTTCCTCTAATCTATTTGGATCTTGCAAGATCCTTCGGTGGTGCACTTGATGATGGCGGTGTTCGCTTGAATCATTACAACCAAGTCATCGACGAGAGCATCTTGGCCATGCAAGCCAGAGGCTACGAGTTGCCCAAGCCTTCAGCGGTTAGTGGTTGCGGCACCGAGTGCTGCTAGAGGTGGCGGGGCCAGCGTTGGAACAAAACGAGATCGATTGGGGGCATATCAAAGCACCGGCGGACGACAATCAAGCCCTCATTGTCCCGCCTCGTTCCAAGTGGCTCGACAGCCTCTACGCTCAGCACCATACATCGAATGCTCACTCATCTTCGACTGCAACCTCCTCGAAGTGGGTTCTCACCCTGCGAGAGCGCGCTCGCCGAGAGATAGCACAAGCCGCCTTAGGCTACGTACGATCTTATATCCCAGGCTTTACGCCATCCGGTCTAGCTAAACACTCACCCGATCGATTTGACATAGCCGATGGGATTGCCCAAGGCCGGTGGATCGTAGGAGGGCATCAACCTGAAGCGTTCCATCCCGGAGTGTGGTTTAAAAATTTCTATCTCGACTCCATTGCCAAGGAGCTTCGCGACAACGACGCCCCTGCAACGAGCTTGCACGTGATCATCGATCACGATCTTGCAAAGGCGACATCGATACGAGTGCCCGTTCGCGCAAGCGAAGGTGTTTCAAAGTTCTCCGCTGAAACGATGCCGCTTCCTCTCCAATCCTCGACCGATCGAAGTCTTCTCAAGCCTTGGCATTTCCACAGTATTGATCCCGTAGAGCTCGATGCATTTGCTGGAAAGGTACAACGGTCGCTTGAGACATTGGGTATTGAGCACCCCATAGTAGTTCCGTTTTGCAACTATTTGCGAGAGTGTTCCGAGAGTTTAAATGCAGCGATCGCCTTATCGCAAGCACGCCATCGAATTGAGGCTCAAGCGGGTATTTGCAACTTAGAAATTCCTATGAGTCGGATTTGCGAAACTGGGGCTTGGATAGATTTTGTCGTTCACTGTATTGAACAAACTAACAAGTTGCACGATCAATACAACGAATGTTTGGCCGATTACCGGCGGGAGTACAACGTCCATAACGCCGGTCAACCCGTTCCGTCGCTTCATCGGGAATCCGACTGGGTAGAGCTACCATTTTGGCTTTATCGCCAAAGCGATTCGAGTCGAAGTCGCCTATGGGTTCGCAGGACCCATGGAGGTTATATCTTAGGATCAGGGGGAACTGCGGAGCAATTGAATTGGACATTGCGATGCGACGCATCCGAGAGTCGGTTGCGGGAGTGCATTGAAGAGTGGATAGCTCAAGGCGTTTGCGTTCGGCCGCGGGCTTTGATGACAACGTTGTTTCTACGAGTATTCGTCGCCGAAGGTTTTGTGCATGGTATTGGTGGAGGATTATACGATCGGCTGACAGATCGTTTGATCGAAAGGTTCTTGGGTATTGAAGCACCCAGTTATGCTATTGCGACAGCAACCTTGAGACTGCCTTATGCGGAGGATTTGGTTCGGGAGTTGACATCACAGACCAAGGATCGAAAGCGGCTTGCGGATCAGATGCACGACATGCGGTCGCGTCCCGAGTTGTTTCTCGATGCGAGGGATAATGAGCATCAGCGATTGCTCGATGCGCATCATTTACTTTTGCGAACATTGCCGAAGGACGGGAGCAGGAAACTGTGGCATCATCAAATGCGGCAGTTGCGAAGTCAGATTCGGAGCGCGACAGCATCGATTTCGCAAGGGCAGTTTGAGCGATTGCGGCAGCACCATCGTTCCGGGCAGCAACTATCGCTGTTGCGATCCAGAGAGTACTCATTCCTCTTGTTCCCGACCGAGTCGTGCATCGCGCAACTCAAGCACTCCGCTATCGCAGGAAATGCGGACATTGACTAACTTTAGCGGTGACGCGCAAGCGACCCGGTGACGGCCCCTACTCGGCTCACCGGATGGCTCGCGCCATTCCGCTTCTAACTTTAGCGGTGACGCGCAAGCGACCCGGTGACTTTAGCGGTGACGCGCAAGCGACCCGTACATCGGCGTTCCGCTACCCTTAGCTCTCCGAGGATTCGCCGCGATTTCTACCGTTGTATGTGTTAAACTAAATGCACAAAGTCTATGCGTCTGGAACAATACGCTCGGCCTCCTTCCCGCCCCCAAACACCCTCCCCTAAAAAACCACCACCGTGACACTTATGCATTCGACTGTCCCCTCCCTGCTGGGCATCGCAACCCTTTCAGTGCTCCTGCAATCATCCCTCGCACAAGAGAAGTCCGACGTTCCCAACACACCCCCTACCAACAACCCAGAACACATCGCTTTCTTCGAATCGAGAATCCGACCCGTTCTCGTCGAACATTGCTTGAAATGCCACTCCGACGAAGCGAAACGGGATGGCAACCTTAAAGCAAACCTCTGGCTCGATAGCCGCGAAGGGATCGCTCGTGGCGGCGACTCCGGACCTGCATTCGATCCCTCCGAACCCCTCAACAGTTTGATCCTCAAGGCGATTCGCTACGAAGAGTACGAAATGCCACCCGCCGGCAAACTTCCGGGCAACATCATCGAAGACTTCGAGCGTTGGATCAAACTCGGCGCTCCAGACCCTCGCTCCGGAAAAGCCCCCCCCTCGACCAAAGGGCCCGATATCCAATCCGGTCGTCAGCTATGGTCTCTCCAGCCACTGAAAAATCCTACTCCACCTACCATCGCATCCTCCCCACAAAACACTCACCCAGTCGACGCATGGATCCTCTCGGCAATCGCTGCAAACAATATCTACCAAGCACCTACCGCCGATCCACGAACACTCGTCCGTCGCCTCTGGTTCGATCTCCTCGGACTCCCCCCTTCCCCGACGGAACTTCAACAAGCCCTCGCTCTGATAACTCCCACAAAGGGTTCCAATAACAATGCAACTGAGTCCTCTCCGAACTCGATTTCTCAACAGGGATGGGAAGAACTCGTTAACCAACTATTGAATCGCCCCGAATACGGTGAACGTTGGGCACGCCACTGGATGGACGTGGTCCGTTTCGCGGAAAGCTTCGGTTACGAACAAGACTACAATCGACCAAACGCCTACCACTACCGCGACTTCCTAATTCGCGCTTTCAATAACGATCTCCCCTATAACCAATTCGCTCAATGGCAACTTGCCGGTGATGAACTTCAACCGGACAACCCGCAAGCTTGGATGGCAACCGGTTTCCTTGGTGCGGGCGCTTTCCCGACCCAACTTACCGAAACCGAGTTCGAATCGACCCGCTACAACGAACTCGATGATATGACTGCGACCATCGGAGTCTCCTTCTTGGGCTTGTCCATCGGTTGTGCTCGCTGCCACGATCACAAGTTCGATCCGATCACCGCACAAGACTACTACCGATTCGCGTCCACCTTCACCTCCGCGATCCGCTCTGAGAAGACCTTTGACCTCAACCCCGAAGAAAACGCAAAACGGCGAGTGCAATACGACGAAACACTCGCCCAAGCGAAAGCGGACCGCGATATCTTCGAACAAAATGGCCTGCCACTCGAACTGCTCGACTTCCTGAAACGCTCAGCAAACGACGATCCCACCGCTCTTACCGGCCCTTGGAATGTCCTCTCAGGGAACCTCACAACTGAGAACGCAAGCACCTATACTGCGCAGCCCGATGGGTCGTTCCTCGCCTCGGGAAACGCTCCAGCAAGAGAAACTCTTACCTTCGAATCCAAAATCGCTGGCCCTGCCACCCGCGCTCTGCGGATCGAAGCCTTAGCAGATCCATCGCTGCCTCGAAGTGGCCCCGGACGCGCTGACAACGGTAATTTCGCTCTCGGAAATCTCACCGCAGAAATCCTCTCCGAAGGCA
>JBJONT010000238.1:0-13808 GCA_046051705.1 Planctomycetota bacterium
GTCCCTCCCGATCAAATCATGCTTGGAAGCCCGGCTAAAACGCGATTTGAACAAGCACAACTCTGGGCTATGGAAAACAAGCTTCCTGAAATGCGTAAAGCAATAAAGCGCATTGAAGCAATCCTTGATGCCCAAGCATCCGAAATTCATCACGCGACTCCTCAGGAGAAAGCCGGCTGATGAGCGCTTGCCCAAAACCATTTGACATCCACATACCTTCATCGAACTCCCTTGCACCTGCAAGCAATTCAACCGAGTCGCTGCGGATCTATCGACCCGATGATCTGAACAACTCCGAGGGAGCCAATTCATCCCCAAAGGAAACCTTTGGACTCGTCGCCGGATGGGGTGAATATCCTCAACAAGTCCTTCAAGCCCTCAAACGCGCAGGACATCCAACGGTCGTAGCCGCCATCCACGCTCACGCTTCGCAAGACCTTGCACCATTGTCCGATGCCCTCGAATGGTTCGGCGTTTGCAAACTCGGACGCATGCAGCGGTTCTTTCAAGCTCACGGCGTGACGAAAGTCTGCTTGGCAGGAAAACTCTTC
Organism: Planctomycetota bacterium; assembly: GCA_046051705.1. Lineage (GTDB taxonomy): Bacteria > Planctomycetota > Planctomycetia > Pirellulales > Pirellulaceae > JBKCUI01. The sequence continues at coordinate 552 of JBJONT010000238.1, forward strand.
AAGGATCGGATCCTCTACCACGGTTCACTGTGGCTCACTCACGCACCAGATACCGAATGCATCCGAACCTTTATGCCCTCGTTTCTCTCCCGCCGTGAGAACACAACCGACGACACGTTGCTCGGCGCCATCGTGCGATCGTTTCATCGCAAAGGGATGCATGTCGTCCCTGGAACCGACTACGCAACCGAATTGATCGCAGAAGAAGGTGTCCTGACCAACAGGCGACCGAACGCTCGCGAAGTTGCAGACATCGAATTCGGCTGGAACATCGCCAAACAAATCGGCGGACTAGACATCGGACAGTCGATCACTGTCAAGAACCGAAGCGTGCTTGCTGTAGAAGCAGTCGAAGGAACCGATGCGTGCATTGAACGGACCGGCAAACTATGCCCAGTCGGCGGTTGGACGTTGGTTAAAGTCGCCAAGCCACAGCAAGACATGCGGTTCGACTTACCAACAATCGGCCCTTTGACGATCGAAAAAATTGCCAACGCAGGTGGATCGGCTATCGCGATCGAAGCTGGGAAAACCATCGTCCTGGATCGGCCTCGCACGATTGCTTTAGCGAATCGAAAAGGGATATCAATCTTATCGAAGCCACATGCTGTTGCTCAAAGCCTCGCGGTGAGCTAATCCGGTTTGCCTAACGCTTCACGGCTAATTTACGCGGTTACGCAAAGCTTTACCGTGGTAAGCCCTCAAGATCTCCATTGCACCCTTTCGGCGGAACTCCTCGCAACCTTCTTCGCAATAGAACGCAGTATGGGGATTGAGTAACAAGCGGTCGTGTGCAGGATGACTGGGGTCTCGCCAAGCTTTAAGAACAGGGCTTTGCTCCGGAGGCGGCTCGACTTCCAACACATCGATTCCGGCACCTGCAAGATGACCAGATTCTAGTGCTGCGATCACCGCCTGTGTGTCGACAACTCCACCGCGAGCCGTATTGATTAACACAGAACCTTTCGACATGGCGGCGATCTCGCTTGCACCGATCAAGCCACGGGTTTGAGGTGTTAACGGGCAGTGCAAGCTGACGATGGCAGATTGTTGCAACAAATCCGATAGCGAATCGACGCGTCGAACTCCTAAGGCTTTATCGAGCCCATCGCGGACGAACGGGTCGTAGAACAGCACATCGAATCCGAATGCTTTGGCTCGTAACGCTGCTGCCGAACCGATCCGACCGCATCCGATAATGCCAAACGTCCGACCTCGCAATCGAGGAATGGGAACAGCTTGGTCAACATTCCAAGCCCCGATCCCACGCTTGAGTCGGCTGTTGAGAAAATGGGTACCGCGTGCCAAGCACAGCGCCATACCAAGTGCCGAATCGGCGACTTCTTCCGTTCCGTAATCCGGGACGTTGCAAACTGGGATCCCACGCTCAGCGGCGGCTGCGATGTCGATACCATCGTATCCCACACCTGGCCTAACGATCAGTTTGCAATTCTGCAACCGTTCGATCGACGCGCGAGTAAAACGGAAGTAGTGATAGACCATGATCGCGTCAGCGTCTTCGATCTTCCCCACCAAATCCGATTCCTGCATCGCATCGAGCGCGATTACATCAGCTATGTCGTTGAGGACATCGCGTTCGAAGCCCAAGGGCTCGACAATCAAGTCAGTGATGACAACTTTCCATCGGCCTTTTGCCAAGCGACCTGGTTGCATCCAAGGCATCCTTTGATTGTCTTAATTAGCACGACGCAGTTGGATCTCGACGTACGATCTCACGCCCTATAACTCTCGCCATAAGAGCGTCACTCAAGAGCCTCAGCTCAGTGCCGGATTAGCTTGCTCGAATGCAGTGATCTTCGACTCATGTTCCAAGGTCAAACCGATATCATCCAAACCATGCAATAAGCAATGTCTGCGGAATGGTTCGACGTTGAAGGATGCCCTAAAACCAGACTCGTCGTAGACTTCGTTGTTTTCTAAATCCACGGTGATCTTATAGGAGCTCGCCGCGTTTGCTTTGCGAAACAACTCTTCGACTTGTTCTTCGGATAGTGCAATTGGCAATACACCGTTCTTGAAACAGTTGTTGTAGAAGATATCTGCAAAGGAAGGAGCGATAACGGCTCGAATTCCGAAGTCTTCGATCGCCCATACGGCATGTTCACGCGAAGAACCACTTCCGAAGTTGCGGCGTGCAAGGAGAACTGCGGCAGTTGCATTGCGTGAAAGGTTCAATTCGAACTCGGGGTTCGGTTCACCATTTTCTAAAAATCGCCAATCGAAAAACAAATACTGACCAAAGCCAGAGCGTTCGATTCGCTTAAGAAACTGCTTGGGAATAATTTGGTCGGTGTCAACGTTCGCCCGATCCATCGGGGCCAATACGCCGGTAAGTTTGGTAAATGGTTTCATGTTGAGCTTTGCCTGCTGATAGTTGATCGTTTGCTGTGTGTTGGTATGCGTGACGTAGAACTTAGAGATATCGCCAATCGCGAATATCGGTGAATCGACCTTGGATAGCTGCCGCAGCGGCCATCGCAGGAGATACCAAGTGAGTTCTACCACCTTTGCCTTGCCGGCCTTCAAAATTTCGATTCGACGTCGATGCGCATCGTTCGCCTGGAGCAAGGCGGTCTGGGTTCATCGCCAAGCACATGCTGCAGCCTGCCTCACGCCAATCAAATCCAGCTTCTTTGAAGAGTCGGTCGAGCCCTTCGCTTTCCGCTTGCCGTTTGACTTGACCACTTCCTGGTACAACCATCGCATGCACCTTGTCAGAAACTCGATAGCCTTTGACGACGTTTGCTGCCGCCCTGAGGTCTTCAATTCTCGCGTTGGTGCACGACCCGATAAACACGCGTTCAATGGGAACTTCCGTCAGGCGTGCCCCAGCTTTCAACCCCATGTATTCCAAAGCACTCGCGGTCGACTTGCGCTCCGTCTCATCGGAGAAATCTCCAGGAGAAGGAATAGGTGTGCTGACCGAAATGACTTGACCAGGATTCGTTCCCCAAGTGATCTGCGGTTCGATGTCTTTGCCTTGGTAAATTTCAACCGCATCGTATTTCGCACCAGGATCGGATGGCAGATCGCGCCATTGCGCAACCGCCCGATCGAAGTCCTTCGGTGCGAATGGCCGCCCCTTCAAATAATCGAATGTCTTTTGATCCGGGGCGATCATCCCAGCCCTCGCACCGGCTTCGATCGACATATTGCAAACCGTCATACGCTCTTCCATCGACAGATTGCGAATCACTTCACCTGTATACTCAAGTACGTACCCAGTTCCTCCCGATGTGGTCAGCTTTCCAATCAAGAACAAAATCAAATCTTTGGCGGTCACTCCAGCGGACAACGCCCCGTCTACTCGCAACTCATAGGTTTTCGGGACATATTGAAGAAGCGTCTGTGTGGCCAGGACGTGCTCGACTTCGCTCGTACCGATCCCGAAAGCCAACGCGCCAAATGCTCCGTGTGTAGCGGTATGCGAATCCCCGCAAACGATCGTCATCCCCGGTTGGGTATACCCAAGCTCCGGTCCGATGATATGCACGATCCCTTGATTGACATCGTTCAAGTCATACAAGCGAACTCCGAACTCTTTGCAATTGTTGCGCAATGTATCGACTTGTTGCTTGGCAATCGGATCGGCGATAGGCAAACCGCGATCGGTCGTAGGAACATTGTGATCAGGGGTCGCCACAGTCCGCTCAGGTCGCCGCACTTTCCTACCAGCGATGCGCAGCCCCTCAAAAGCCTGAGCGCTGGTGACCTCATGAACCAAATGCAAATCGATGTACAAAATCGCTTGCTTGCCAACTTCATGGTGCACTACATGCTTGTCCCAGATTTTCTGAAACATCGTGCGAGGTCTCGCAGCTGGCTCGTTCTTTTGACTCATAGCAACTTTTCTAATGACGCAGAGGATTTGGATGTTGATCGATCAGGCTTGCGCCCGAAAGACCTAGTCTTATGGGCGCACATAGGGACTTGTCAAGCGTCCGAGAGGAATGAATCCTACGAATTGTCGCCCCCCTGACCTTTTCCAGTTTCGGGGAGTATACTTAGGAGAGGTTGATTAACCATAATTACTGATGGCACAAGCGATGGAATGATCGGTTTTTGACCTATCGATGTTCCTTTCCCAAAAGGTGCAATCGATGGTTCGCTCATCGCCTTCCACTTTTCGAAATTAAAGGAATTGATGCAGTTATGTCCGATGCAAATGTTTTTCAAAAGCGGTGCCAATCTCTAGAAAATGCTTTCTTCTCCGATTTGGACCAAAAGCTCATCGCGGGTCTTCAAGCACAGGTTACCGAAGAAGAAGCAATCAAGCGGCTTGGAGAAGAGAGTGGCATCAGCGATGCATCGGCATTGAAGGCCATGCATCACATGGGAATCACCCCTGGCGCGATCTCTGCCGTTCGCGTTTTCCCGTTGATCGCAATCGCTTGGGCTGACGGCAACGCGGATTCCAAGGAAGCAGCCGCCGTACGGGCCATCGCAAGCCGCTATGTTGATTCGGGCTCCGAAGCTTCGAAACTGCTTGATCACTGGCTCAAAAATCCCCCGACCTCGGAGATGCTCGAAGCTTGGGAAGCTTGTGCGAACGCGATCTTCAGCGGAGTTCTCGGAAGCGAAAGCCGAAAGATGAAGGAAGGGTTGATCGCAGAAGTTCAGGAAGTGGCCAACGCAAGCGGCGGGGTTCTTGGTTGGTTCGCAAGTACCCAATCGGAATCCGACACTTTGCATCGCATCAAGCATGCCCTGGGTCTGACAGCTTAACCCCCAATCCGACGCTCACGGGTGAATCTTGTGACTTAACCCGACAACAACAAGCGGACAACGAGAATCGGACAACAGCAGTACGATGGCAAACGATAAGCATTCTCAGGAGCGAAACCAAGAGGCACCGCATGTGGTTTGGCATCCAAGTTCGGTGTCGATTGAAAACCGATCGACGGTGCTCTCGCAGCGTGGCTGCGTCGTTTGGTTCACAGGACTGAGCGGTTCAGGGAAATCAACCGTTGCCAATGCCCTCGATCAACTGCTGTTCGAGTCGCGTAGACCAAGCTTTTTGCTTGACGGCGACAACATCCGACATGGGCTCTGCGCCACCCCCGCGATGTTAACGGGGACTTACGGTGAGGATTTTGCAAAACGCTTCGGACTAGGTTTCTCCTCAGAGGATCGCGAGGAGAACATCCGTCGCGTTGGTGCCGTCGCCCAACTCTTGGCCTCTGCGGGACTGATTTGTTTGACCGCGTTCGTCAGTCCATATCAACGCGACCGGGATCTCGTTCGCAAATGCATCGAAGCGACCGAAGGCTTGAGGTTTTACGAAGTCTTCGTCGATACTCCGATCGAAGTCTGCGAGCAGCGAGACCCGAAGGGTTTGTATAAGCAAGCCAGGGAAGGAAAGATCCCGAACTTCACCGGTATTTCCGCGCCGTACGAAGCCCCCAATACCCCCGAACTTGTACTTCAAGGGGCCGCGATGCCTCCGGTAGAGTTGGCAAAACTAGTGCTCGAACGCTTGATACAAGACAAAATATTGCTGGCCGGAGGCTGAGCATGGAAACAGAAACGCTTCGAGATCCAATTACCGCAAGCCGATACGTTGTGCGTTGCGGTGTTCAGCGATTGCTCTACGCAATGAATTCTCGCTCAGCACATCTGCGAGGTGACAAGGTTGTCGCTCGCACCAACCGCGGATTGGAGCTCGGTGAAATACTTTGCCCGATCACTGAAAAGAACATTTCATCCACGGATAACCTTCCAAACGGTACCATCCAGCGGCCGGTCTCTCCTCAAGACTTATCGACCGATACGGGACAAAAAGAACAAGCGGATCGGGATGCGGTTGACTGCCAATCCATTATCGATGGATTTGGATTGGAAATGTCGGTTGTCGAAGTAGAACGGATCCTTGGTGGTGAACAATTCACCATTTATTACACTGCAACCGACCGTATCGACTTTCGTGAATTGGTAAAGAAGCTTGCGGCCAAGTATCACACTCGCATCGAAATGCGACAGATCGGTGCGCGCGACGAAGCAAAACTCTTAGGTGATTTTGGCGATTGCGGCAAACCTCTTTGCTGTAGCACCTACCTAAACGATATGCCACCGGTCAGCATGCGAATGGCAAAACTCCAAAAAGCCACTTTAGACCCGAACAAAATCTCGGGTAGATGCGGCCGATTGAAATGCTGTTTGCGTTACGAGCAAGATCACTATGAAGAACTTGCAAAACAGCTACCTCCTCCCGGCAGCGAAATACTCACGCGAGAAGGTAGAGCCCGAGTTATCTCGGTGGAACTGCTCGCTCAGCAAATGCTTGTTTCCACCGAGGATAATCGGCGGATACTAATCACACCCAGCGACTGCTTGTCCGTTATCAAGCGTGGATTAGAACTATCATGAATGACCATGTAATCGCCATGATGGAGCTTCTGAAACAAGACCGTCGTTATCATATCGAAGCTTATCAGTTTATTCGCGAAAGCCTTGAGTACGCACAGCGGGTTATGAAAATGCCCGCTTATACCGGGGAAAACGAAAACGACGAAGGGAATTCAGCGCACCATCTGACTGGACAACAACTGTGTCAAGCAATCCGAGAGTTCGCAATCGAACAATACGGCTACATGGCCAAAACGGTGTTGAACAGTTGGGGAATCCACACAACCGGGGACTTCGGCGAAATCGTCTACAACTTGATTCGAATCCGAGAGATGCGCAAAAGCAAATCGGACAAACGAGAAGATTTCGATGATCAGTTCGATTTCAAAGATGCGTTCGACCCCAGATTCGAACGACTCGGAGGCCAGGATGGCTAGTCGCTTCATGATTGCCTCAATCTTGCTGTCCCTTTGGAGCGCATGGATGCTATGGATCGCCTACCAAGTTCTCTTCCAGTCCTCCAACTAAAGCTTGAACCTGACGTTCGATAGCGGCCATCGAATCAACACACGCCGATGAGACTTCTTCTGCTGCATTGCCCCGCACCTATCGTTCGCGAACTTGCCAAGCGTGACTTTGAGTTGGTCTCCTGCAATTCCAGCGCCTCGTTCAATACTCACGACCAGCTTCCGTTGGAATTTGCCCCACGCCAACGCACAATCAATATCTCTGGACGCAAGAAAATCTGTCGACCTGCGATACGCGTTGTGCGCGAACTCATCGAATCTTTCCGCCCCGACATCGTGCACGCATTCGTCCCTGATTCACTGGCTTGGTCCCTCTTCGCCACTTGGGGAATGAAAGACCCGCCAAAGATAATCTCATTTCGGGGTATATCCCGCATCCCGAATCGCTGGGACCCCTCGGACTGGATCTCTTACTTATCCTCGCGCGTCTCATTGCATGCCTGCGAATCGCAAGCCGTGCGAAGTGCAATGATCCATGGTGGGATCACTCCCGAACGATGCATCGTGACTTACAACACCATGTGGGAGTACGAGTCCCCCAAAACACGCCAACAGTGGAGAACTCAATGGGGGGTAGCGGATGATGAAGTTCTTCTTGGGACAGTCGGAACCATTCGTCATGTGAAAGGTACCGACTTATTGATCAGCGCCGCCGAGAAACTTCCCGCATCACTCCCGTGGCGCTTGATCATTATGGGCTCCATCGTAGACCAGAGTATTTTTCAACAAATCGCAAGTAGCCCCATTCGAAATCGAATCATCATCACGGGCGAAGAAAAATTTGCAGTCAGTGCAATGCACGCAATGGATCTGTTCGTCATGCCATCGCGCAGCGAAGGCTTGTGCCGCGCACTGATCGAAGCTTGTTCCGTTGGACTATGCCCAATCGTCAGCGATGCCGGCGGAATGAAGGAATTGGTCCGCCACCAACTCGACGGCTGGGTCTTCGAACGTGAAAACACCGAAGAACTCACTGATGCGTTAGTGACGCTCATCGACGATGCACAACTGCGATCGCGCTTCGCACAAAGCGCACGCGAGCACGTCACTGGACTATGCGGCAAAGTGCAAGTCACAGATCGACTCATTGAGATTTATAAAACTGCGATTGAAACGCCTAGTCGCAGGTAAGAAACGATTGAACTTGTTCGTCAATCGTTCTAGAAAAGCGCATCGAGACTAGTAAAGCTCGTCGAGTTCCTTGGCTGAAAAGGCGTTCAACCAGCGTAGCTCTTTAGCGGCTTCCTCGTCCATTTTCAGCCCCTCGCAAATTCGCATGCGATGGTATCGCATCGTCGTGAGGATATCCAAAAGCTGTGTCATACCTCGCTCGACTACCGGAAATTCACTGAGCAAGGTCACTAATCCAGCCCCTTTTTCCAGCTTGCTGTCCTTTTGAGTGTCACCTTGTGGCTGCTCGTCGGCCGCGCTCTGCTCCACCCCTTCTTGCGGGACCGGTTCCTGCTTCTTTCCTAGTTCTTTCTCGAGCTCATTGATTCGCGTGAAGAATTTTTCAACCCGAGCGTTCGACTGCCAAGTCGATTCGATTTCTTTCATCGCCTCGTCAATCGCCTCCAGTGCTTCCTCGTTGCGTCCGAGTCGGTGCAATACCCACGCCTTGGTATCGAGGAAAGACTCGTTTTGTTGAGATTCTAAAGCCTTGTCCACATCCGCAAGGGCTTCCTCGAGATCGATCCCGGCCAGAGCCCGCATGTAAGCGATTTGATTGTTCTCCAAGGGTTTACGCATTTCGCGTTCGGGCAAGTACTGCTGCAACAGCTTGGCTGATGCCTCAAACTTTTTGCGGTTCGACAAGATGGTGGAAATCTCGACCGCTGCATTGGCTTGTACGGTCGGATTATCGATTCGACGAATCATCTCCTCCCACAACTTGGTCGGAGAGAGATCCGCAGTATCCGCTTCCTTGCTCAATTCGATTCGTTCAAATTGACGCCAAAAATCCCTATCTGTGATGATCTCATTGGACTTCTCAAAAGCTCCTTCAAGCAGCTTTTGGGCTTGGGCGACATTTCCTCGGTCGAACTCGTTGGCCGCATTTGCCAACATCCAACGCGCAGAAGTCTCTGGTCCAAAATAGTCCATGGCGATTGGGACCACTGGGAGAGCGACGGTCGCAATCAAGATCAGACGGGTGACAAGGGAGCGATTTTTCAAGAAAGTGCCTGCAAATTTAAGTTAGTAACCAGCGAACTGAGAAACTTACATCTCTCGCTACGTTCGCTTTTCCGATCCTATCCGACTTGCTACGATGTTCCGCACGATTCGCTCGCGGGCTGACAACTAGCCGACGTTACTAGAAATTATATTCTCTGATTCGAATTTCGGACAGCAACCAAAAGCCCTGTCCAGATGACAAACCACCATGGAATTCAAGAAAAGCCAAGCCGCCTTCGAACGGGCCCGACAACTCATTCCCGGAGGAGTGAACTCCCCAGCCCGTGCTTTTGGTGCAGTCGGAGGCCATCCGTTGTTCATCGAACGCGCCAAAGGTGCGTATCTCTTCGATATCGACGGCAACCAATTCATCGACTACATCGGATCTTGGGGCCCGATGATTCTCGGACACGCGGAACCCCGTGTCATCGAAGCGATCGTGAAAGCTGCCGAACGAGGAACTTCCTACGGCGCTCCGACCGAAAACGAGTCGCGAATCGCCGAACTGATTTTGCATGCCTTTCCTAGCATGCAACGAGTGCGGTTGGTAAGCTCCGGTACGGAGGCGACCATGAGCGCAATTCGCGTCGCTCGCGGTTGCACGGGCCGAGATAAAATCATCAAGTTCTCTGGTTGCTACCATGGCCATGCCGACTCGCTACTGGTCTCCGCCGGTTCGGCCGCCGCGACCTTAGGAGTTCCCGACTCTCCTGGCGTCACCACGGGTACCTCGAACGACACCATCGTCCTGAACTATAACGATCCGGACACTCTTCGAAATGTCCTCGAGCAACACGGCAAGAATATCGCAGCGGTAATCTTGGAACCTGTGGTGGGCAACATGGGTACAGTGATCCCATCGCAAACATTTCTTAAAACCCTGCGCGAGGAAACACTGCGACACGGGGTCATCTTGATCTTTGACGAAGTCATGACTGGATTTCGAGTGGCATACGGTGGTGCTCAAGCGATTCTCGGAATCGACCCTGATATGACCACACTCGGGAAAATCGTCGGGGGCGGACTGCCTCTGGCCGCCTATGGTGGTAAAGCCGAAATCATGGATCAAGTCATGCCGGCAGGTAAGGTCTACCAAGCTGGAACACTCTCCGGAAACCCACTCGCCACCGCCGCCGGTGCCAAGACGCTGGAAATCCTTCGAGATGAACCTCCCTACGAACACCTAGAGTTCCTTGGTAGTCGGCTTGCTGATGGCTTGCAGTATGCAGCAAGTAAACACGGCGTGACGACTCAGATGCAACGTGTCGGCAGCATGATGACCCTATTCTTCAACGACCAGCCAATCGTTGACTGGCCAACGGCGGACCGATCCAATCGCGCTCTGTTCGCTAAGTACTTCTGGGGATTGATCGAACGAGGCGTCTACATGCCTTGCAGTCAATTCGAAGCCCTCTTCTTCTCACGGACACACACGACGGAGGATATCGACCGAACGATTGCCGCCGCCGAAGATGTCTTCTCAAGCTGGGCTACTTCCCATTGAGAATCTTCAAGGCCTTCTCGAGATTCTTCGAATTGGTCGATTCAAGTTTGAGGACTTGAACACGCCGTGCAGGAGCGTCGGCGGACTGCAGATCAATCTTATCGATGAACGATTTGACTTCGTCGGTCAGATCCGATGGCCCTCTCAAGACGATCAAATTCGATTGCTCTTCGACCGACATCGTTAGCAATGGACCTGAAGACTGAGCGTTGATTTGCTGCAAAACCGTAGCGACTTCCGTCGAAACACCTTCCGGAATATCCAGCGGATCTCGCCCTGCACCAGCCCGCAACTGGGACTTGTAAACATCCTCGACAAGCTTCGAGACCGTCTCGGCACTAGCGTTCTTGATCGGAATAATCATCGGAGTGATCTGTTGCAATCGATCGATCAGATCCTTCGAATCGAATACCCCAAGCAAATCTTCGATGATCTTACGATCAGCGCGATTCCCACCGATAACCAACGCATTGGTGCGGGTATCGGCCACAATCTTAAGACGCTGAAATGCATCGGCACTCGCTGAACTGCTCGACGACCCACTTGCAATTCCGCCAGAGAATCCGCGTCGCTCACCGCTACGGAATAACTCACCGAGCAACTCTCGCAATTGCTTTGCATCAGCGTGCCGAAGAATGTAGACCGAGTAATTCCCAGCTGTCGCAAAGGGTTCCATCGTTGGGTTCAGTAAGGTCGCAAGCAATCGTTCCATCGCTACCAGTGCTTCGGGATCATCCGACGCGAGCGTCCACTGTCCATCCCCAGCTACCACAACGACGGGGGGCATACTGGAATCCGAACTGTTTTTTTGCTCGGGTGAACGGGTTTGCTCAGGTGAACGGGCCTGCCCAGGTAATTTGGTTTGCTCATCTATAGCCTTCGTCGATGGCTCTTGAGCAACACCACTTTGAGCAGCTTCATCTCGCAAGTCATCCTGTGTTGAAACCAACCTTGCTGCTGAGCGTTTAGATGCTTCACCCTTGGGAAGAACATTCGAGGCTCCGGTTGGGTTGCCTGGAACTTGAGGCACCTGTTGCGCCGGTCCTTGAGCTGCTGGTTCTTTCGATGCTGGCGGTTTGGACATCTCCTTCGGCTCGATGATTTGAACAGGATTCGAGCGAATCAGCGGCCATAGCCTCTCAACATCCTCGATCAGAACTTTGGGGTTGCGATGAATTGGCACCAATCGAAAACGTCCCGATGCGTTGGAACTTGTATTCGGATTGATCGAGGGATTGCGTACCGATGCACCCTGTCCTCCCAATCCCTGTCCACCCGCCCCCTGAGGACGATTAAGCAATCCGGTTCGTTCAGGCTGTTCACCGAAACGAACCATTAACTCTTTGATCGCTTCTAATTGCTCAGATGTTGCTCGCACGATCAACTGTTGCTGATTGCTGTCGACGGAGATGCTTGGCGCCGTTTGATTTGGCTCATCTTCAAACAGAGCATCAGCAGCGGACTTCAACGAATAAGGATCGGCCGATTCGAGACTGAAAATCTCGAGCTGCCGACGCGGGGGAGCCAGCTTCTTGATGGCCTCTGCAACCATCGTAATCTGAGAACTGCTACCGGTTACGAGCAACTGCTCGTTGACATTGTCATATTGCACATAAGCCCCAGAGGTATCTCGAAACAAGTTCTCAATGGCGTTCTCAAGCGACCTGCCATCGACCCCTTGTAACGAGAAGATTTCCATTCGCCGAGCGCTGTCTTTAGCACCTGGATTGTCCATCATCCGAACCATCTGCTCGATCGTTGCCAACTCTTGAGGTGTACCAATTGCGAAGACAGTTTTCGTATCGCGATTAAAACTCACCCCTGCGGTGGTGCGAGATCCTAGAGCACCGATGACGGCTCGTGCGACAATATCAGGGCCAGCGTACTGCATGACAAACGACTTCATCGTTGGTGCCTTGCCAGGCTGAGCATTGATATCCTCAACCAACTGCTTCAACGATTCATGCTCGGTACCTGTCGCGGTCACGTAGATCCCACCGTTGGTTGCATCCGGTGCAAACTTGGCTTTCGGGAAACTATCGCCCAACGCTCTGGCTAACGGCAAAGCCTCCGCAGTTTGCAAAGCATAATACTTGGTCGACTTCGCCGTTCCTTGCGAGACATCGATCTCGCGAACAACTTGCTCAACCCGTTGCATCTCATCAGAAGGTGCCGTTACGATCAGGCTGTTGGTAGTCAAATCAGCCGTGGCTGTAACTTTGGTTGAGCTCGCAGCGATCGCAGCGCGCAGAGTAGTCGCATCCGCTCGTTCGATCGCAAACACCTTGGTAAGTATCTCCGTCGCATTTACGTCGAGCTCTCGCACCAATTCTTCAATGCGTTTGTGCTGCTCCGGGTTGGCCGTCGCAATCAAAGTCCCATCATCCCGTCCACCATAAATGCTCGCCGTTGGAAATTGCGCCGTTAGTACCGTCGCAACACCGTACGCGTTGGGTTGCTTTAGCCGATAAACCCGGGTCGAAGCTGTCTCGTTGCGAGGAGCATCAAACGACTTCATCACCTCTCGAACGCGTTCATGCTCACCGACTTTGGCTGTAACCGCAACCGATTTACCGGTCGTGTCATAAACCACTGTCGCTTTCGGCAACAATGCGGACAAGATGGTATAAGCGGCGATCGGATTCCCGTATTGCAGAGGATAAACCACCGATGCAGTAGGCTCGG
>JBJONT010000239.1:0-7074 GCA_046051705.1 Planctomycetota bacterium
CTGTCGGTGGATGCATTATCAACAACGATCGCACTGATTGGGCGATAAGTACTTTGAAACAAAGCCCCCAGGCAATCCAGTAACCCACTTCCACCTTGGTACGATGGGATAAAAAAGCAAACGCTCGGTGAAATCGTGTCGGAAGCCTATCGATGGAAATCGATAGATAGCTGGATCGGGCGACCATTATCTGGCAACGAAGTTTGCAGATAAGTGCATTTCTAAGGGAAAATCTACTTCAAACGGATAAGAACTTCGTTGCGTCGAAGAGGCCCTGGCGTAAACGGTGGATCGTAGCCGGCCGTTTCGACACTAATCCCCTCACTCGAATCCTCCGCCGTGAGCCCCTTGGACTTCATCCAGTCTCGCAATTTCGATTCAGCATCCTTGGATGATTTTTCATTCAACTGTCCTGCGAAGCGAACCACTGCAAATCGGCCGCCTGGCCGTTTGCGCAAATCGACTTGCTCACCCGTAGGCTTCGGAACGCCAGCTTCCGCAACGTCTTTGGGCATGACGAACCCCATCTGCACGGTCGACTCCGAGTCATTGCCCATGAAGACAGGAGTGGTCATCGAGATCTTCTGTTTATTTTCATTCGCACCGCTGATGTAGCGAAACAGCTTCATAAAACTACCATCTCTTCCTTGAGATTCGAGTTTGGTGCTGGTCGACACTAGCATCAAGTCCGGGTACTCGCGAACCTCGAACTTCCCGTCGGATTCGAGCACTTTGTATTCCGCCGTTTCGTAGCCCGCTCGAGCTACGAGATTCCAGGACAGAATTCCTCCGAGCCCAAGCAAAAAGACCATTCCGAAATAGAACATTTTCTTGCGATTCATATGCACAGATCAGTAAAGACATCAGGAAACTGGCTGCTAAGCAGCCTTGGATTGCCTGGCATTGTAGATCACTGACCAGTCTAGCGATTCGATCAGTCGATGGGGAACGCCGTTCCGGCCCCGGTCATCAACATCACACGTGTTTTCGTAGGATCAGCTTTGGGATTCGATGTATCGCGGAAGACCTCAGGCATATTCTTCAAAACATACTCATTGTTAGGGTGATCCCAAGGCACACTGAAATCATATCGCTTGAACAGCTGACTCGTATCTCCGGGTAAAAAAGGGAGAACAAAAACTCGCCAAGACACCCATGGCTTTCCATCTGGTCCGTAGCCTTCTGCGGGTGGAAGTTTTTGGTGACCAAACGCGTAGTTTTTCAGCGCAAGTCCTATCATTCTCATATTGTTGCCTGAAGCCATCCGCGCTTTGCTTTGGGCGGCCGCATCAAGGGTTCCTGTAAATTTTTGCCCCGACGATCCGCTAGGCCCTCCCTTCGGGTAGAGTCGTGCGAACGCTCCTTGGTCTTTCCCAGCAATCGTGAACAGAGCGCGAAACGCATCGGCATCGATCCCATCCCCGATTTCGATGTAGCGCACAGAACCATCCGCGAAGCAGAAGTTTCCAGTAGCAAACGTGTTGTCCTTTGATGGAAAAGTACTATCGAGCACTAGGTCTTGTGGTTTCGTCCACGGCACCGCAAGATGCTCAGGAGCATTCCCTAGCCATATCGTCTCCTTGCCACCATCGGTGTTCTCTGACAAGCTTGTCCGCTTACTGGTGGTCGATCCAGTCTGCGGCCCTCGGCGTTGCTCTTCTGATGAGACGCTTCGAATCCTTCCGTCAGGGGTAGCGACTATCTTGGTCTCGTTACCCGCCCCCAACGCGCCGGCCCCTGATTGGTTCGGTTTCGATTCGATATTCTTCAGCGGATTACTCCCTTCGTATTTCACGACGGGCTCTTTTGGGGCTTCCGAACAACCCGCTAGAAGGCTCAACAAAGCCGCAGCCAAAAACGGGGCTGGGCGGAAGCGAACGACGTTTTCAACCGATTGAAATGGCAACATGGCGTGTGAGCAACCTTTTCAAAAGACCCTAGGAACGAGGAAAACAACTTCGAATCGAATGATCAAGCGAGAAGTTCCGTGACGACCCTTTGCTTCTCGACCCCTGTGAGCCTCTGATCGAGTCCTTGGAACTTGTACGCAAACCGTTCGTGATCAATTCCCATGCAGTGCAGAATCGTCGCATTGATATCGTTGATGTTGACCGGATCTTTCACGATGTTGTAGCTGAAATCATCGGTTTCACCGTAACTGAGACCACCTTTGATCCCGCCGCCGGCCATCCACATACAGAAATTCCTTGGGTGGTGATCGCGACCGTAGCTATCTTTCGAAAGTCCACCCTGGCTATAGACCGTTCGTCCGAATTCGCCGCCCCAGACAACCAATGTATCTTTGAGCATTCCTCGTTGTTTCAAGTCTTTCAGCAATGCAGCAATCGGTTGGTCCGTTTGCTTACATTGGTTTCCGATTTGACGCGGAAGATCTCCGTGCTGATCCCATCCTCGGTGCAAGAGTTGCACGACCCTGACTCCCCGCTCAACTAACCTTCTGGCCAACAACGCACTATGTGCAAAAGAGCCCGGATCTCGAACAGCAGGGCCATACATTTCTAGAGTTTCAGCCGTCTCCGAATCGATGTTTGTCAATTCCGGAACGCTCGATTGCATGCGAAACGCCATTTCATACTGTGATATCCGAGTCGATGTCTCCGGGTCACCGAACTCATTTTGCGCACCGCGATTCAAAGCTTGTAGAGTATCGAGCATCAATCTCCGATCATCCCTCGATACACCGGAAGGATTGGGGAGATACAAAACTGGATCCCCGCTACCACGTAGCGCCACGCCGTTATGCCGGGTCGGTAAAAACCCACTCGCCCACATACGGCTGAATAACGCTTGCCCATTGCTGTCCTCCGGAAACTTCGGAGTAAACACCACGAACGCAGGAAGATCGTTGCTTTCACTACCAAGTCCGTAAGCCAACCAAGAACCGATGCTCGGTTTGCCTGGAATCTCCGACCCTGTCATCACGAATGTACAAGCTGGATCATGGTTGATGGCGTTGGTATTCACCGAACGCACGAGTGCTATATCATCGACAACTTCGCTCAAGTAAGGGAACAAGTCGACGTTGGTCCACATTCCGCACTGCCCCTTTTGCTCGTATTTAAATTTCGAGGGAGCAACTGGAAAACGTGACTGGCCACTGGTCATCGTCGAGAGTCTCTGACCTCCTTGGACACTCGGTGGTAAATCTTTGTCGTAGTATTCTTGAAGGACCGGCTTGTAGTCCCACGTATCGATTTGTGAAGGGCCTCCATTCATATGCAAGTAGATAATCGCCTTGGCTTTAGGCGGAAAATGGGGATAGCCGGCCTGAGGGGGATGCACTTGCGCCGAATTCTCATTAGCAACGGCTTTCGCAAAAGGCAATTGCGTCGCCAATAAACCGGCGGTTAGACCGCCGAATCTCAGTCCATTGGAACCGAAGAAATTGCGACGGTTGAGTCGCATTTGAAGATCGAAAATGTCATTCATGATGGTAGTACTAATCGTCTATGTTGAGCGGGTTAACGGCTGACTAATTGCGGTTCAAGGTTTCGTCCATGTTCAAGATCGTGCTAGCGAGCAACGTGTACGCGGCTAGTTCTTGAACCGGGAAAGTAGAAGCTGGCTTCGTCTCCCCTTGCTGAATCAATTGCTGCGCATCTTGCGGGTTTGCTTGATAGCGTTCGAGATGCTTAGCAAGCTGAGCGGCAAGGACTTGAGCTTCTGCTTGATTCGGGCTTCGTGAGAGAACTGTCTTGAATAGGAATGCAATACGATCGTTGGGTTGCTCGAGTCCTTCACTCAAAGCGCGTTGGGCTAAGCCGCGTGCAGCTTCGACGTGCTGGACGTCATTGAGCAACTGAAGAGCTTGCAATGGAGTATTGCTTCGTTCTCTTCTCATGCACGACTGCTCTCGATTGGGGGCATCGAAGTTAACCATAAAAGGTGGCGGGGCTGTTCGTTTGTAGAAGGTGTACAAGCTACGACGATAAAGGGCTGATCCTTTGTCTTGTTGATAGAACCTAGTGTTTGATCCAACGAATCCGACCGGTTCCCAGATATTCGATGGTTGGTAAGGCTTCACACCTTTGCCACCTTGAGTCAAATCGATCAATCCGCCGACGAAAAGGGCGTTGTCGCGGATTTGTTCTGCATCGAGGCGCAATCGTGAACTGCGAGCAAGCAATCGGTTTTCCGGATCGCGTTCTAGCATTTCCGGCGTAATACGGGAGCTTTGTCGAAATGCTGCTGAAGTCAGCATCATTCGCATCAACGCTTTAACATCCCAACCGCTCGATTCGAAATGAATCGAAAGCCAATCAAGCAATTCCGGATTGACTGGGACTTCCCCTTGGGTTCCGAAATCGGCACTGCTCTTGACTAGTCCCACACCGAAGACTTGTTGCCAGAATCTGTTGACCGCGACGCGGGAGGTCAATGGATGGCGGGGAGAGACAAGCCATTTCGCAAGATCGAGGCGATTTAGAGCTCGGTCTTGAGGTTTGTTGATAGGTGGCAGAACTGCAGGGACGTCGGGTTGAACTTTCTCGCCGGGTTGGTTGTATTGCCCGCGAAGCATCACAAAGCTATCGCGTGGCGTTGGATTGTCCTTGTAGATAAAAGTGCTCGGAATAGCGTTGTAGAATCCATCTCGCTCGGCACGCAATTTATCGACTTGCGAAATCGATTCCGTCAGCATGCCTTTCGTTTCGGTGCAGATTCGTTCGATGTAATGAGAACGTAGGCGAGAGAGGAGTTCATCCGAAGGCTTCGGTTCTGGGCCAGCTTTGGCAACCGCATTCAGGTCACCTGGCAGTCCCGCAGTGTCCTTTCCTTTCGCAGCGTTCCACCAAGCGATGAAAGAGCGTTGCGGATCATTTGCAGGGTCGCTTACACCGACAACTCCGACTTTATCCCAATAAACCGTACCGGCGTGTTGCGTCGTAGCAAAGCCAGTTAGTTGATCACCAGCGTTAAGTCCAACTTTATCTGCTGGGACTTCGAGTCGCACCCACTCGCCAGCCTTCGGGAGGGGGCCCATATGAACACGTTCTGGCGTGTTTGGCGTTCCCCAAGCGATTACATCGTAATCACCCCAGACGGCACGGTGAAGCCATCCGTTACGATGGTATTGGAGCATGACCGATTTCGGCGGATTGGCTGGATCGATAAACACATACGCAAATAAAGTCGCTTGGGTCGGTATCGCAAGAGGAACTTTCGAGTTATCCCAAACATCCTGAGAAAGCGTATCGTGCGATCGCTTCAGCGCACGCTTGCCGCTGAAAATTGGAGCACCTTGCTCGCTTGTAACAAACTGAGTTGGGTGACCGGGCGAGCCGGCAACATTTCCTCCAGGGGGATAATCATCATCGAGCCAAACAATTTCGTTTGCCGATGGCTCTGGTTTTGGATTCGCGAGAGCGGGATCGTTATAAACAATTTTCGCGACAGCTTCTTGCAATGCCTTTTGAGCTTGGGCGATCTGCGAATCGTACGATGCAAGCTTGGCTTTGTCTTCTTCCGTCTCGAGTTTCAGAACGGGATTTGTTAGCAAGGCATTTCCATCCATAGCTGGATCCGCTGACGCATTGAAGAACGCGTACATTGAGTAGAACTCTTTGGCCGATATCGGATCGAACTTATGATCATGGCAAACCGCACAGCCAGCGGTAAGTGCAAGCCATGTTGAAGCCATGGTGCTTGTTCGGTCGACCGCGTATCGGTAGTAGAATTCGGAATCAATCGATCCACCTTCGCTGGTCGTCACATTGCAACGATTGAATCCAGTTGCGATCAACTGGTCGAGCGTTGGATTTGGGAGCAAGTCGCCGGCGAGTTGTTCGATAGTGAATTGGTCGAAGGGTAGGTTCCGATTGAAGCTTTTGACCACCCAATCGCGATAGGCCCACATTTGGCGTTCATTATCGAGGTGTAAGCCGTGGGTATCGGCATAGCGGGCGATATCAAGCCAGTGCCTTGCCATTTCCTCACCGTAGTGATTTGACTGCAAGTAACGATCGACCATCTTCTCGTAAGCGTCCGCTGATTCGTCAGCAAGATAAGTCTCGACTTGTTCAATCGTGGGGGGTAGTCCAGTGAGGGTGAAAGCGACCCGGCGAATCAATGTCGTTTTATTGGTCTCCGGGGATAGCGTCCATCCTTGATCTCCAAGAGCTTTCCCAAGGAATGCATCGATCGAATTTCTTCCACCGGCTGTTTGGGGAGGGATTGGAGAATCCACCGGTGGTTCAAACGCCCAGTGTTTTTGGTACTGAGCACCTTGGAGAACCCAAGCCTTCAGTTTTTCGATTTCCTCGCCCGAGAGTTCTTTGTGACTGTCGGGAGGTGGCATTTTGTCGTTCGGATCGGAGGAGAGAATTCGCTGAACGAGTAAGCTCTCTTCAAGTTTGCCAGGAACAATCGCGCGGTTCCCATCCCGGTCCGACAGAGCCCCCTCAGGTGTATCGAGTCGCAGTCCAGCCTCTCGCTTCTTCTCGTCAAAACCGTGACAAGCAAAACACTTGTCGGAAAGGATCGGGCGGATATCTCGATTATACGAAAGCGGTTCAGCGGCTTGTACCAAATCGAAGTTGAGGGCGGCGAGGAATACTAGAGCGATCGATTTATGCATAGTTATTCGTACGACTCAATAAAGAATTGTGGATCAATGTCGAGGAAGGGGATTCGGCGACGGTTCGTGCGGGGCCGGACTTCGGGGCCGTTCCTTAGGGGAACCGCTCAGGAAAATCACCATCGAAACGCCGGCGCTCTCAGGAGCCTAGGAGGGTGTGTAGTAGTGGGTGGGCACCGGCACAAGTTACCTTGTGGGTGGGAAAATGGCCGAAATGTAACCGGCCATCCTTCCTGATTCTATTCCATAGCGGTGGGATAATCTATCGCGCGGAGGGGGTTGGCGACGAGATGGTTTTTTCCATGGCAAAGGAACGCATGGAAAACGGTGGCACAGCCACCTCAATTTCCAATATTTCCTTGGGGGAAATGGGTTGTAGCACCCAATTAGCACCTTCAGATCCTTGCCCACGTGTTTCCTGTACTCGCGCTTGATCACGCAGTCCCGTGTAGTGCATCGGGACGCGAAGGGTCTCTTTC
>JBJONT010000240.1:0-12403 GCA_046051705.1 Planctomycetota bacterium
CGAGCATTGTGGTTTGGGTGTTTGCTTTTGGTAGTGCGGGCATGCATGCCCGCACTACCAAAAAAGCTTCTTTGTTCGCTCACGGGTGTGGCGGCCGTGACGCGGTAGGAGAAGCTCGAAGGTTCTTGTGAGCTTGGTTTTACTGAAGAGGGATCAGTTTAACTGCAGTAGTGTGGGGGTGTGTGCGAGCATTGTGGTTTGGTCGTTTGTTTTTGGTAGTGCGGGCATGCATGCCCGCACTACCAAAAGAGCTTCTTTGTTCGATCACGGGTGGGGTGCCCGTGACGTGGTGAGAGAAGCCCTTAAGGTTTTTGTGAGCTTGGTGTTGCTGAAGAGGGATTAGTTTAACTGCCGTAGCGTGGGAGTGTGTGCGAGCATTGTGGTTTGGGTGTTTGCTTTTGGTAGTGCGGGCATGCATGCCCGCACTACCAAAAAACCTTATTTGTTCAATCACGGGCAGCGTGCCCGTATTGCCCGGTTGAGGCACCTTCGCCAAAGGGGGGGGCGAAGGTGAGATAGAAATTGTGGTGTTTTACCTGCTAAGCCTTCTAATACGGCTAGGACTGGGCTGCAAAGTGTTCCCACCAGCCGTCCATGCTCGTTGTGGGTCCGTCTATGCTCGACGATGGATTGGGAACCGCATTGCTGTGCTTTGTCCCCACATGCTCTGATTCGATCCTGAGATTCGATTGATCGTCTTGAATCAAATCCAACGCTCGCTCGATATCTTCCACGCTGCGGTAACCACTACCCCAAGGTAAGTCTGCTGAATCGCTTTGAACATTCGCAACCTGGGAAAGCTCGTCCGCAGCAGGATTGAATTCTTGCTCGAACCAGAGCGGGACATCATCGCGTTCGACTTCCGCTACATTCACGACCTTCACTGCCGAAAGCTTGATCGGGGGCAGTTCCACCTTGGCCGAAACGCGCGTCTTGCCCGGTAACACAAGCGGATCTGGCTGGAGTATCTCGATAACTTCTGGTTCAGGAGCTCGCTCCAAAACGATTGGGGCTGCTTGCTCCGGAGTTACGGAGGCCGCAACCGCTTCAGGCTGTGCAATCGCCGGAGCTTGATCAATCACCACGCTACTGATTAGCTTCTGTGGATGATAGATCTCCGCGATACCCGGTTCGCCTTGTGTCGGCAACACGCGAACTTGCACTCCAATCGAGTCGAAGAGTCGCATGATGTGTTCGTGGCAAGTAAACATCACGACTTGGTTTCCAAGGGCGGCGAAATCGCGGAGTACCTTTGCTGCACTCGTTGCCCGAATGGTATCGAAGTTGACGAGGACGTCGTCGAGGACCAATGGCAAAGTTGCTCCGCGACGTGAGTAAGCCGCAGCTAGAGAGAGTCGAAGTGCAATGAAGACAGCTTCTCTCGTTCCTCGGCTGAGTACTTCCAAAGGCAGACTGTGACCTTTGTCGTTATCGATTCGTAGTGCGTTCTTACCCAGTGGGGTCCAGACTCGAACGTACTTCCCTTCGGTCAATTGCTTGAGAAACGCCGAAGCCTCGCGCAATGTTTCAGGTTGGCGTTCGCTCTCGTAGATTTCGCAAACTTTCTCGAGCATGCAAGTTGTCAAGCCGAGGCTTCGCCAGTGCGATGCGCAGCGTTCGATCTGCTGTTCTAGACAGGTCAGTTCAAGCTTGGCTTCGGCTAACCTTCGATCGGCGGCTAACGTCTTCATCTCTTGGTTGACTTCGCCTTGACGCTGTTGCAATTGCCCGACGCGTTCGTCGGCACCAGTGATCCGAGTACCTAACGTCTCCCATCGTTTGTCGAGCTCGAAAGCGGGGGAATTCTCAAGCATCTTTTGAATCGCTTCGTAGGATACTTGTGTACCCATCGTCGCTCGAATTCGCTCATCCAAAGCACCGATTTGCGAATCTATTTGCAAGTACTCGCGTTTCTTGGCAAGTAAGCTTTCGAGTTGTTCGGTAGATTCAGCACCGATCTCAGCAAGATAGCTCTGCCGCGTGGAGATCAATCGCTCGACTTGGCGTTGGACACCCTTTTGCTTCTTGGATACCTCTTCGTCCTCACGTTTGAGTTCTTTGCGTTGAGCAAGGAATTGCCGATGCTGAGCGAGAGTGTTGAGCAACGCTTGCAACTTTTGCTGAGGACCTTCGACCGATAAATCGCTCGGCTTGAGATTCGCTGCTTCTCGAAGACTCGGAGAGTCTTTACGCTCTTGCTCATTGCTTCGCGTTTGGCGATCTGTCCCTTGTCCTTTGTTTTGCATGACTTGGGGCTGCGCCACCGACTTCGCATTTGCGTCCCTTTGTGCGGAATCCGCTAGGGCTACGCTCATCTGAGTGGTAAGTGCTTCAAGCCGTTGCAGTGAACTGGTCAACTCGATCCGACGTTGAGTCAGCTCATCGCTCTGGGTAGTGAGTTTCTTCCGCGTCTGCAAAAGCGACTCGTAGCCTTCCGACAAAATACGGATACTTTTTGGAGATAGCGACTCAGCGAGGCCAAGTTGGTTTAGCGTTTTCTTCCATTGCGATCGAGCTGACTTGAGTCCATCACTCGCATCGGCCGCTTGTTTCCTAGCTGATTGATATCGCGCTTTGGCGGCCGTTTGATTGTGGAAAATCGGCAGGTAGGATTCGCAAGCGGACAGCTCGTGTTCGGCTTCACGCAGTTGCTGTTCGATGGATGCTCCATGATCGGGCAATGCACCGAGCAGTTCTTGTTTTTCATGTTCGGTTTTGCGGATTTGACCGACCAATGCATCGAGTTGGGATTCGAAGTCGGTCAGTTCCCCTTGCATACCTCGTTCCATGGACTTCCACCACAGGTAGGTCGCTACGAGGATGATCATCCCTAGGACGGTCATCAAAACGCCGGTGTTTTGAGTGTCATTCGACTGAAGTTCCAGTGCTCGGGCCGCAGCAGGAAGGTTGGCGTTGTTGTACCATCCAAAGAAATTGTTCATGCCGGAGATCAGCATAAACGCGCCGATGAAGAAAGGGATCGCGAGCATGATCACTCGCTCCCATGAGAATCCATCGTCGCTTTCTAAGTCGATCGTTTCTCCTTCGAGCTCCTCGCGGTTGACGGCGAGTTTGCCAAGTCTTTCTTCGACTTGCTGATACTTGCGAATCGATTGAATGCGGTCGCTTGCCGATTGAATCGAGTTCTGCAAATCGGTGGAATTCCTCAATGCCAGGAATCCTGAAATCTCGTGCTGAAGCCGATCGATTTCCTTCTTCTCGCTCTCGACTCGCTCTCGAGCTTGCTTCAGACGCATCTGTTGTGTGCGTACATCACGCGCAGGGCCAGCTAACTGACCGATGGCTTGCCTTGAAAGGTCAGGCAAGTTCGCCAATCTGCGATCGCTGAGCAAGGCTTCTTGGTCGGCGTCGTTGAGTCCAAGTCGTTTCGCATCTTCGATAAGCTGCTCTTGCGTTTGCTTCCATTCGGACTCAAGTCGATGAATTTGCTTTTGTAGCTGGGTGATCCAAGGACCTTGCTCGGCAGCAGCTTCGATCTTGCTTGCGAGTCCGAGAACATTGCGATTCAGGGGCAGGTCGTCAGCGCGTTTGCGCAGGGATTTACGTTGATCGGAAAAGGACTGCATCTGTCCTTTGCGTTCATCGATTTGCGACTGAATATCGTTCAGTTTTGCAAGTGACTCTTCTTGGATGTCGGTTCTCGCGTGCAGAGCTTGAAGTTTGCTGCGCAAAGTATCTCGCTGAGTCCATGGCTCTCGAACGCTCATTGCGATTTCGATCGTTTTGGCTTCAAGCTCCCACTGTTCGGTTCGCTGTTTGAGTTCTTCGATTTCGTTTTGTTGATTGCGGCGATGGACGGCGAGTTCACCCCAACGTCGGCCTCGCTGAGTCAGTTGTTCGATTTCATCGCGAAGGCGTTGCCGTTTCGCGAACATGGACTGAAGCTGTGAGTTCTCATCGGTTTGCGATACGATCGACATCCGGGCAGTTCGCAGTTGGCGAATAACATCGACTAGCGAAACACGATCCAGGCCGCTCGATAGTTTATAGAGTTCGTCTGCGGCTGCTGTGTCATCGAGGGTGCTGAGTTCTTGCAGTTCTCTCAAACCGATTGCGAAGACGTTCGTGAAGATCGATTCATCGACATTTCCAAGGAGCGACGTCAAGCGATGTTGACCTTGAGTGATTCCATCGCTGCTCATGACCGTCAATTGCCCAGCAACGCTTGGATCATTGAGAGTTGCGCGGCGCGCGATCTCATAACCTCCGCCAGGGCCGGTGACCCGAATTGCTCCGCCCGGCTTGCCGCCGTAGACCGGTGGCAAATACCGCATGCGTCGCTCTGGTGTAAATCCATAGAACATAGTGCGCAGGAAATTCATCAGCGTGGTTTTGCCAGCTTCGTTCGGCCCGTAGAAGACTGTCATGCCTTCGGGCATCGAGTCAACGGACAGCCCTGACCAAACACCGAATCCGTCGATTTGTACGTCGCGTACTTTCATCCTCGTGTTCCTCCAAATCTCCTAGTTGGAGCGATCAAGTCCACCTTGTGCCCACGCAGTAAATCCACTCCGAGCAACGTCGCTTGTTCGAGTGCGACGGCTCGCTCTGCCGGGTCCTCATCGATGAGTATTTGTTGCCAGACCGCTGTTCCGGGCGTTTCGGATTCAACGATCGGCCCGAGATTTAATTGCAAGCCTTGGGCCTTGCGATGCTCTTGGGAGATTCGTAAGAAATCTCCGAGGATGGTATCCTCTTCTTGCCACTTGTTCGGATATGTCTTTGGAGACAGTACGTCGATTTGGGTTGACCAAACGCTGCACGAACCGTGTCCGTATTCTCGTCGTAGCCAGCCGAGAATTTCATCGATCGCTTCCGGGCCGACCAGCATTGTGTTTTCCAGATCAAGTTCGACGCGCCAGCGAATAATCAGGTGACGCGAACCGTGTTCGTTCTGCAAGCGAGCGATCCGTTTGCTCATCACTTCTCGCATATCTCGCCCCATCGCGAGGTCTTCGACATCGAGCGTTTGAGTTATGTAGCGAAAGAGATCTCCGTCGGTAGCTACAATTTGAGCATCATGGTCGCCGTCGACTTCAACGGTCCAATATCCGTGGGCTCCGTCTTCTTCGAAGCTTCGACCTTGAAGAGTTCCACAGACTCGCATGTGTGGTGCTTCGCCGTGCAAGGTTTTGCGATTGTGGTCGTTGCCGATCGCCCAGAAGTCAATGCGTTCGCTTTGTAGTGCATCGCGGTCGGCGTGTCCGTGTGCCATAGCGATGACATAAGTTCCATCGGATTCGCATTGAAACTCGGCGGAGCGGATGGATTCACGTCCATCGCTCGAGCGTGCGACAATGGTCGCTAGTGGGGTGCCGTTGCGGCGAAAGACAACGCTTTCGACTTCTTTGCGTGAGAAGTAGTGGACATTCGGGGGTAGCGGGACCGCTTCGGGCCAACGTTCCGGATCGTCGACGGTTCCTCCGGCCCAGTAGACTGGGATTTTATGTTGAGCAAGTTTTTCGAAGTGCTCGAGGAGAAATGCCGGACCGGCGGCTCCGGTGGAAATGGGGTGAAGCAGATCCCCTGATAGCAGGACAAAGTCCACGCTTTCGACGATCGCTGCTTCAAAGAACGCCTCTGCGGCTTTCCATGGAGCATCGACCAGAGCAGCCTTGAGGTGCTCGGGTATGTCGGTCAGGTCCTGCATGGGTCTTTCTAGGTGAAAGTCCCCTGCATGTAAAAAACGAATAGATTCCTTCCCCATGATCCACCCTCCTTAGTGGAACTAGAAAAACTGCACGAAGGTGGCAGTCTAGTGGATTTGGAGGGTTTGAGGCAATGCCGCTTTTTACAGCGAATTGCCAAGGGGCGCATTTTAGCCAATTCGAATTGGATTCGTTATCGGCTTAGTTCTCGACCAGTTCAGGTGGACGAGTGTTTCGACGCCGATCGCTTTCGCGGAGATGGACTTTACGGAGTCGAATGGCGTTGGGGGTGACTTCGACCAGTTCGTCATCTTCGATGTACTCGAGGGCTGCTTCGAGGAACAGTTCGCGGGGCGGCTTGAGAATGATGTTCTCATCGTTGCCGGCGGAGCGGATATTCGTAAGCTTCTTTTCTTTCGTCGGATTGACCACTAGGTCGTTATCCCGGGCGTTTTCCCCGACGATCATCCCTTCGTAGACATCTTCACCTGGTGCGACGAAGAGTTCGGATCGTTCTTGGAGGGCGAACAATGCGTAGCCGACAGCTTTACCTGGCACCATCGAGATAAGCACGCCGTTGGAGCGTCGTGCCATTTCTTGGCCTATCGGCTGGTAGCCGGAGAAGCGGTGGTGGATGATCGCGGTGCCTTGGGTGGCGTTGAGCATGCGTGTTCGCAGACCGATCAGACCGCGAGCTGGGATGGAGAAACAGAGCAGGGTATACTCGCCGCGTGGGCTCATCGATTCGAGCAACCCGCGTCGATTTCCGACCATTTCCATCACAGGACCAACTCGGTCCGTTGGGACTTCGACGTTGAGGACTTCGAATGGTTCATGCAATTCGCCGTCGATTCGCTTCATCACGACTCGCGGCTTGCTGATGCTCATCTCATAGCCTTCGCGACGCATGGTTTCGATCAAGACCGACAAGTGCAGAACACCTCGGCCGCGTACAGCGAAAGCGTCCGAGCCTTCGACTTGGCTGACGCGAAGAGCGACGTTGCGTTCGAGTTCGCGGTCGAGTCTGGCTTTGAGTTGGCGGTTCGTGACGTATTTACCGTCGCGTCCAGCGAGAGGTGAGGAGTTTACACTGAAGACCATTTCGAGGGTCGGCTCGTCCACTTTCAGTCGTGGTAGTGGATTTAGTTGACCTCGGTTGCAGATCGTGTCGCCGATCTCGATGTTTTCGAGGCCGATCACGGCAGCGATATCACCGGCGGAAGCCATTTCGGTGTCGATTCGACCGAGTTTATCGAAGAACTGCAAGTTGGCGACTTGGGCTGCGACGACCGAGTTTTCTTTGGCGATATCGACTTGTTGTCCCTTCTTCATCGTGCCGGATTGGATTCGGCCGATGGCGATTCGTCCGACGTAATCGGACCAATCCAGGTTGGTTACGAGCAATTGCAGTGGGGCTTCGGGTTCGACATCTGGCCCTGGGATTTTCTCGATCATCATATCGAGCAAAGGTACCATGTCTTCACCAGGCACCTTCCAATCGAGCGTGGCGTAACCGGATCGTCCCGATGCGTAGATGACATCGAAGTGATCCATGTAGTGTTCGCCACCGATGTCGACCAGCAGCATCAGAGCTTCTTCGACGACCTCGTCGCAACGCGCGTCTGGGCGGTCGATTTTATTGACGACAACGATCGGCTTGACGCCACATTCAAGAGCTTTTGAGAGCACGAATCGGGTTTGAGGCATCGTGCCTTCGGCTGCATCGATCAAGACCAGGGCACCGTCGGCCATTCGAACCACGCGTTCGACTTCGCCGCCGAAATCCGCGTGGCCAGGGGTATCGATCAAGTTGATTTTGATCCCTTTGTACTCGAGCGCGATGTTTTTCGAGAGGATGGTGATCCCTCGTTCGCGTTCGAGATCGTTGCTATCGAGGATGCGTTCCCCTTGCAACTGCGAATCACGAAACTGACCGCTTTGTTTGAGCAGGCAGTCCACCATCGTGGTTTTGCCGTGGTCCACGTGAGCGATAATAACAATGTTTCGGATATCGGTGCGACGCATAGGGAATCTAAAGATCTCTTTCTTAAGCCAGCTCTAGGAATGAAAACGTGCAAATCAGCCTTCGTCGCCAGCTCGGAAACTGCCAACCAAGGTAGGGGTATAGCGGCAAATCGCGTTGCCTGGGAAGTACAGTTGAAGTTCGCGGGCGGCGGATTCTGGGGAGTCCGAAGCGTGCACTAGATTCATCTGACGCGAGCTGCTGTAGTCGCCTCGGATCGTCCCTGGAGCGGCTTTCAGGCCGTTGGTAGCTCCGAGCATATCGCGAACAACTCGGATCGCTTCGAGACCTTCGATCGCCAAAGCGACGATTGGGGCGGAAGTGATGAAGTCTTCGAGATTCTTGTAAAATGGCTTCGAAACATGCTCGGCGTAGTGTTCACGCGACAGTTCTGGTGTGACTTGCAGCATCTTCATTGCGACAATGTTGAGCCCCTTTCGCTCAAAACGGCCAATGATTTCACCGATCAAGCGACGCTGAACACAGTCAGGTTTCAACAATACGAGGGTTGTTTCCATGATTTTTTCTAAACAAAAACACGATTCGGAGCAAAAACACGATTCTGGACGAATACTTTGGCCTAACACGCCTAAGACAAGGTGCATCGGAGCCAAAAACGCTTGGCAAAGGAATCGAAAGCCCGTGAGGGGCACTTCCCTTGCCTCAAGTCGCCGAAATTGTCTCGATTTTCGCAACTTGGGCTAGGCGATTCCTTGGATTTCCCAAAGGTTTCCCGCGACTTTCATGAAACCAATCCCCCCTTTCCGCTTTTCGTTTCCCCGTTCGAACGATACCTTTTTGATTGCGCCCAACCCGGTATCGGAACCGGCCCTGCTGTTTGGCTTAAATGCCAAGCGGGAGTTGCGGTCTGCTTTCCCTTGGATTACTTCCTCCCCCACGAACCTAGCATGAAATTCAAATTTCCGGTCGTTATTATCGACGAGGACTTCCGCTCCGGTAACGCTTCTGGACTGGGGATTCGGGCTCTTGCCGACGCCATCGAAGGCGAAGGGATCGAAGTCGCCGGGGTCACGAACTACGGTGACTTATCCCAATTTGCCCAACAGCAATCCCGCGCTTCGGCTTTCATCCTCTCGATCGATGACGATGAATTCGCTTCCGATGCTTCGATGCACTCGGCTTTGGAAAACCTTCGCAAGTTCATCACGGAAATCCGGTTCAAAAACGCGGATATCCCTATATTCCTCTACGGTGAGACCCGAACATCGCGTCACATCCCGAACGATATTCTCCGTGAGCTTCACGGCTTTATCCATATGTTCGAGGATACCCCTGAGTTTGTCGCAAGGCACATTCTTCGCGAAGCGAAAGCGTACGTAGAAGGGCTTGCTCCACCTTTCTTCCGAGCCATGGTTCACTACGCCCAAGATGGCTCTTACTCGTGGCACTGTCCGGGGCACTCCGGCGGGGTGGCATTTCTGAAAAGCCCCGTGGGCCAGATGTTCCACCAATTCTTCGGCGAAAACATGCTGCGTGCCGACGTTTGCAATGCGGTTGAAGAACTTGGACAGCTTCTCGATCACACCGGCCCTGTTGCTGCTTCGGAACGCAACTCCGCCCGCATCTTCGGTGCCGATCACTGCTTCTTTGTGACCAACGGAACTTCCACATCGAACAAAATCGTTTGGCACTCGACCGTCGCCAACGAAGATATCGTTGTTGTCGACCGAAATTGCCATAAATCGATCCTTCACTCGATCATTATGACAGGTGCAGTTCCGGTCTTCCTGACTCCTACCCGCAACAACCTTGGGATCATCGGCCCGATCCCCAAGGACGAGTTCACCCCGGAGAGCATCCAGCGCAAGATCGATGCGAACCCGTTTGCGAAAGCGGCTCAAGCGAAGCATCCCGATCGCAAGCCTCGGATTTTGACGATCACTCAAAGCACCTACGATGGGATCCTCTACAACGTCGAACAGCTACGGAAAATGCTCGACGGCCGAATCGGTACGTTGCACTTTGACGAAGCTTGGTTGCCCCACGCAGCCTTCCACCATTTCTACAAAGACATGCATGCGATCGGTCGCGATCGTCCGCAGCCCGAAGAGTCGATGATCTTCGCAACCCATTCGACCCACAAACTCCTCGCTGGGATATCCCAAGCATCGCAGATTCTTGTTCGCGAACCGGTCAACAAGCAGCTTGACCGACATACGTTCAACGAAGCCTACTTGATGCACTCTTCGACCTCGCCACAGTACGCCATCATCGCTTCGTGCGACGTTGCTGCGGCGATGATGGAACCACCCGGTGGAACCGCACTGGTAGAGGAATCCATTGTCGAAGCACTCGACTTCCGACGCGCGATGCGAAAGGTTGACGATGAATGGGGTGCCGATTGGTGGTTCAAAGTCTGGGGACCAGATTCATTGGCTGAAGAAGGGATCGGCGAACGCGAAGACTGGGTCTTGCGCGGTGACGAAGACTGGCACGGCTTCGGCCGACTCGCCGATGGCTTCAATATGCTTGATCCGATCAAAGCCACGGTGATTACCCCGGGACTCGACGTTTCCGGTCGATTCTCCGACTCGGGTATCCCCGCTTCGATCGTCACACGTTATCTCGCCGAACACGGAGTTATCGTTGAGAAGACCGGTCTGTATTCGTTCTTCATTATGTTCACTATCGGTATCACCAAAGGCCGCTGGAATACCCTTGTGAGCGCTTTGCAACAGTTCAAGGACGACTACGACAAAAATCAACCGATGTGGAAGATCCTTCCAGAATTCGTCCAGCAGTACCCTCAATACGAAACCGTCGGCTTGAAGAACCTTTGCCAACGCATCCACGATACATACAAAGCTCACGACGTGGCACGAGTCACCACCGAGATGTATCTCTCGCCGATGCAACCCGCGATGAAACCTTCGGATGCTTTCGCGATGATGGCCCACGAAGAAGTCGATCGGGTACCCATCGATGACCTCGAAGGCCGGGCTACTGCGGTGTTGCTCACCCCATACCCACCCGGTATCCCTCTTTTGATCCCAGGGGAACGGTTCAATAAGTCGATCGTTGAATACTTGCAGTTCGCTCGGATGTTCAACCAGAAATTCCCTGGTTTCGATACCGATATCCACGGGCTTGTCGAAAAAGTAGTCGATGGAGAGAACCAATACTACGTCGATTGCGTTCGCATTAAATAATCTGCGAAAGACATTGCAAACGGCAATTAATGTGATCCTGTTTTGCGAATTGGTTGTTCGTTGAAATGGCCTTTTCGCGATCCGTCGATGTCTATCATCCCGTATGCCCCACTCGTTATACCAAGCGTTCGTTGATCAAGTTCACCAGCACCCCGCAGCGGTGGCTTGGATCGAGCTCGAACATTCTCTTGCGCCAACAGTGGGTGGTGACCACCACACCGCACCTTTGCTCCGGCGCATATCGTGGGAATCGATACTCGATCAAGTCAACCGACTGGCTTATTGGTTTGAACAGCAAGCAATCCGACCCGGCGACAGGATCGTTAATCTCGGAATCAATTCGCTCGATTGGGTAATAGTCGATTTGGCTTGCCAAGCCATCGGATGTATCCATGCGCCGATTGATCACAGACGAGGTGCGAAAGATCTGCAACTCTGTATCGCGAAGCTTGAGCCTAAACTGGCAATTAAAAATCCGCGAACTGAGTTGACGCAAGTCGGAACTCAGGAACCACCTAGTTCGGTTCAAGACCGATGGCTTTGTGCTGATCGATCGGAAGAAACGGCTACCATCTTGTGGACGTCGGGTACTAGTTCCCAGCCGAAAGGAGTGATGCTAAGTCACTTGAATCTCATTAGCAACGCGCAAGCGAAGCTCGATGCCATGCCGCAGTACGCTAGCGACTTGCGACTCAACCTTTTACCCTTCTCGCATGCTTATGCTCGAACCTGCGAGTTGACGACATGGATTCTCTCAGGAAGTGCTCTTTGCACGGCAGGGACAAGTAAAGACTTTATCAAGATTGCTCAAACGATTCGTCCAACGTTGATCAATGCTGTACCGTCCTTGTACCACAACTGGCTGGAAACTTGGAACTCGCAAACCGCATCCCGACCTGATCAAGCATCCCGCTTGGATCATGCATCTATCGTGCCGTCAGGAGATGATGCAGAAAGGGAAATTCGAAGCGGTCGATGTGAGAGAACCCTAAAGGGATTTCTTGGTGGTAATATCCGACAGCTTGCGAGCGGCGGAGCGGCGATTCCAAAAAGACTTCGTGACCAGTTTGGTGCACAAGGACTATCCGTTTATCAAGGTTATGGATTAACCGAAGCTTCTCCGGTGGTCTGTTCGAATCGAGCCGTCGGTTCTGATGGGAAGCCAATCCTTGAGGGAGTTGGGCCGCCTGTGCGGGGCGTGCAGTGCCGAGTAGAGAAAGACGGCCAACTTGCACTTCGCGGTTCTGGTGTGATGCAAGGCTACTGGCGTGATGAGAAAGCAACTTCGGAACGGATTCAAGACGGCTGGCTGATGACTGGCGATAGCATTGAAACGTCGAGTCTGCCGGAAGCGACCCTTCAGGAAGCTACTTTGTTCGATTCGAATTCGGCGTTGCATATTTCTGGCAGGATCGATGACCTTCAGGTCTTAAGTAACGGAACAAAGTTCGCTCCGCTGCCGTTAGAATCGAAAATCGAACGCATCTTAGAGATCGAGAAAGCAGTCCTTATCGGCGGAGATCGCCCTCGGCCGTTGCTGG
>JBJONT010000241.1:0-7189 GCA_046051705.1 Planctomycetota bacterium
CAATATACACGAATCGGAGATGGGTGGGTTTCTGGGGGGGGGTGAAACACAGAGACACAGAGGCACGGAGACGCAGAGGGAACCATTCATCACGGTTACTCCGCATCCTCGTAGCCACTCTTCGCCAGACGGTGGAATGGGACTAGATGGTAGGCTGTTTGCTTTGTGATCTCTGTGCCTCCGTGTTTCCAAACGACCGCGCCTAGATGGACTGATCGTTCTGTGACTCTCTTTTGAAACACAGAGGCGCAGAGGCACGGAGACGCAGAAGTACGGAGGGGAACCATTCATCACGGTTACTACGCATCGTTGTAGCCTCTCTTCGCCAGACGGTGGTGCCAGACGGTGGAAAGGGACTAGATGGTAGGCTGTTTGCTTTGTGAACTCTGTGCCTCCGTGTTTCCAAACGACCGCGCATAGATGGACTGATGGTTCTGTGACTCTCTTTTGAAACACAGAGGCGCAGAGGCACGGAGGGAAGAGAG
This sequence comes from Planctomycetota bacterium, assembly GCA_046051705.1. Taxonomy (GTDB): domain Bacteria; phylum Planctomycetota; class Planctomycetia; order Pirellulales; family Pirellulaceae; genus JBKCUI01. The sequence goes on from JBJONT010000241.1 coordinate 486, forward strand.
GGAGTTGCTATTTGGTTTTGTTGGACGATACGAAGGTGGCTACCATGTCCTCAGGGATACGTCGAGGTAACCGTTTCGCAAAATCGATAAATGCCCATTGAGTATGCGCCGCAGCTAATAAAACTTCTTTGCGATCCTCACCCTCATAACGCACCATCTGATATCGCCTGGTCGAAGTCACCCGCTTCATGTCCGCTACCCAAGTCTTGATCACAACCCGATCACCAGGCATCGCCGGTTGCAAGTATTCAATTTGATGTAACCTTGCAACCCATCCCGCCCCAAGCTCTTGATAACGTCGAAACGGCCAACCCAACGCTTCTGAATGCGCTACGGCCGCATCCTGCATCCATTGCACATACACGACGTTGTTCACGTGCCCGACTATGTCGATGTCTTCAGGACGTACCGCAACTTCATACTCGAATACTGCAAGCTCATGCGATTGACTCTCACATCCACCAAGGATGCTATCCCCGTTCGATGCCCCACTCGATCCTTCTGATCGTTCTGAACCTTCTGAATTCCCCATCGTCCCCTCGCAATATCCCCAGAATGAATCATTTCTTGCTTATGATATCGCCTTACCTGCCACAGAGTGTATGCGAGCATTCGCTTGGAATTTCACGAATTGTCATCCGCCCTTCGCAATCGGTACGCGATTTGCTTATTTAAGTGGACAGATTTTGTTCCCGTGGGCCAATTTGGCAAACCGCCCGTTGGGAACCGGGATTTGGAATGAACTTCCAACTCCCAACTTGCGAATAGAAGGGTATCGGTCACTGAGGCTCTTGTCGCCATCGGTGATAGCAAAGTTTTTTAGGAGTCGCGCACAATGAATCGACCGTTATCAAGCTGGAAAATGGTACTGCTCGCCGCGGCCATCGGTGGCCCTATCGGCTTCTGGATTTTCTCTCATGGCGGAACAAGCCCGACGGCGGCCTATGCGCAGCAAGCGGCCGAAGCGACCCAAGCCCGCACGCAGCTCGACCCGGGACTCGTCGCTCACGCAGAACAGCTTTCGAAAGCTTTCCGCGATGTCGCGAAATCGGTCAAGCCCTCGGTTGTGAGCATCAAGTCACTCGTAGAGCGTCGCGCAGTTGCACAACGAGGCCCAAGACGCGGGCTGCCACAAGGACTCCCACCTGAGTTCGAGCAATTCTTCGGACCAGGCCTTGGCTTACCTGAGATGGACCAAGAGCCAATGCAAGAAGGCCCAGGTGGAATGGTTCAACTGGGGCTCGGTTCCGGGGTCGTTGTACGTGCTGACGGCTACATCCTTACGAACAACCACGTCGTTGCAAACGCTTCGGAACTCGAAGTCTATCTCAGCGACGATACCAAATACATTGCCAAAGTTGTTGGCACCGATCCTCGCACCGACTTGGCAGTTCTCAAGATCGATGCAAGCGGTTTGATCGCCACACCGATCGGTGACTCGGGTAAAGTCGAAGTCGGGGATTGGGCAATTGCAATCGGTAGCCCATTCGGTCTCGACCAAACGGTTACCGCAGGGATCATCAGTGCTACGAAACGAACCGATCAAGGGATCACCCCTTACGATGACTTCATTCAAACCGATGCAGCGATCAATCCAGGAAACTCCGGTGGTCCACTGCTGAACTTGAGAGGTGAGATCATCGGTATCAACACAGCAATCGCTTCGCGCGGTGGTGGATACAACGGGATCGGCTTTGCTGTTCCTAGCAACACCGCTTCTCGCGTCCTCTCGGATATCATCAATACCGGGGCCGTATCCCGAGGCTTCGTCGGAATCCGACCAGCAGCTATGTCTCCCGAAGTCGCTGCCCAATTGGATCTACCTTCGAACCTCAAAGGCGCATTGGTTGAACATGTCACCAAAGGCATGCCTGCGGACAAAGCTGGGATTAAAATCAAAGATGTGATCGTCGAGATCGATGGAGTTGCGATCAAATCCGATTCTGCGATGCGCCGAGCTATCGGTGAGACTAAACCTGGTACAACGGTCAACGTCAAAGTCTACCGAAACGGTAAGACCCTTGATATTCCCGTCACCGTCGCTCCGCTGGATGAAAAAGCGCTTGCTCAAGTCGATCAACAATCGATTGAAAAGATGCAAAAGCTAGGGATCGCTGTCGATTCGGTTCCAAGTAGCATCGCAAAACGACTGCAACTCGAAAGCGGAGAAGGTGTCATCGTTACTGAGCTAGCGCGTCGCGGAAAATTTCTCGGCGTGAAAGTCGGTGATGTTATCCTTTCTGTTAACGGACAGACAGTTAATTCCCCAGAGGATTTCCTCCAAGCCATTTCGGAAAATAATCCCGGTGAACCACTCACATTGGTTATCCGTGATGAAAACGCCGAAAAGATGATTACGATACAATAGGAGCATCGGCTGGAAGACCCAATATCGGCCGATCGCTCCGCTCCCACCTACAAAACGGAACTCGCCGATGAGGTCTTTCCTCCCCCACCCTGCGATCCATCAACCAATGCGCATCGCTGGATCGATCCTGTTGTTATTCGCCTGCTTGGTTCTTCTGGACTCTCTATGGCTTGCAACCTCCGCAAGGTTGCAAGCCGCCGAACCACCTGCAGATCCCGCCGCCAGCACCGCAGTGACTTCTAGTGCAGCGACTTCTTCAAGCAAGGCGTCTGAGCCTATCGATTTCAATCGCGATATCCGTCCGATACTCGCGAATCACTGTATCGCTTGCCACGGTCCCGATGCCCAAAAACGCGCTGGGGATCTTCGACTCGATCTGCGCGATGAAGCCATCGCCAAGGCAATCGCACCAAACCATCCCGAATCAAGTCTGCTTGTCGCTCGCATCGAGTCGACCGACCCAAGCGATCGCATGCCCCCCGATGAATCTGCGAAACCTCTGAGCGCTGAGCAAATTCAACGGCTAAAGGACTGGATTGCTCAAGGTGCAAACTATGCTCAGCATTGGGCTTTCGAGCCCATCAAGCCCGCCGATGAACTCCTCGCCAAGCTACCTCCACATGCGAATCCAAATGAAAACCCCATCGATCGTTTTCTCGAACACAAACTTCAAACGCATGGATTGAGTTACGCTCCTGAAATCTCTAAGCAGCAATTCTTGCGACGCGTTTCGCTGGACTTAACTGGGCTGCCACCCACTTGGGAACAAACCCGGGCCTTTCTCGAAGACAATTCCCCAGATGCTACGCAAAAACTTGTAGATCGATTGCTTGAATCACCCCGCTATGCGGAACGATGGGGCAAACATTGGTTGGATGTCGCACGCTATGCAGATACTCTTGGGGGCGCTGCGATCGGCTTCACTAGCTTTCCTTTTTCATACACGTTCCGCGACTACGTCATCAACGCTTTCGACCGCGATGTCCCCTTTGACCGCTTCATCGTCGAACAAATCGCTGCGGATCAACTGGGACTTCCTGAGAACGACCCAAGCTTAGCCGGCCTAGGGTTTCTCACCGTTGGAATGCAGTTCCGCAATCCGCATGACACGATCGATGACCAGATCGATGTGATCTCGCGCGGATTAATGGGGCTTACGGTCTCGTGCGCACGATGCCACGATCACAAGTTTGACGCCATCACGACAGAAGACTACTACGCGATGGTCGCTTGCATCGCACCGAGCCAAGCTCCCGAGAGCTTGCCGATCATCGGCCCTGCTCCCGATCCGAATGCGACCCCAGCTTATTCATCCGAACTTGCAGCCTTGGACGAAAAGCATAAGGAATTTGCGAGAGAGCAGAACGAAGTCATGCGAGGCCGATTGCGCATGCAAGTCGGACTTTACCTTGCGGAAATCGCCAAAGGTGTTGGAGAACAAGATGTCTCGACCCAGTTCTTGTCCTATCGCACCGACGATCTTCGCCCAATGGTCCAAAATCGATGGCTTAAATACCTCGCAACCCTTTCTCCAAACGACCCTGTCTTCGGCCCTTGGCTCCTCGCTCGCTCTTGGGAGTCGAATCCAAAACCGAATTCCGAACCAAACAAAGAGCCAGAACCAAACCAAGAAGAGGTATTCCTCGGTCGCATCGACGAACTCGTCGCGAAGATGCGCAAGGAACTTGAAGCCGCTGGCAGCAAGCCGGAGACGATTCATGCATTGCGAAGCGAGCCACCGGTTTGGAACCCATTGGTCGTCGAAGCTCTTGCAGCCAAGCGACCCAAGAATCTCATGGAGCTTGCTCAAACGTACGGCGAGATCTTTGCGGAAGAACACAAACGCTGGTCTACGGCTATGTTAAACGCAGCCTTGGAAGCTTCCACCTCAGGTGCACTCTTACCGGATGATCATCCTGAGCATTTGATTATCAATAGTCCCACGCATCGCCAATTGCGCAAGCATCTCTACGGCCCAGATAGTCCACTTGAAGTCCCCGAGTCCCAAGCCTCCAGGCTGACGAACCGGACCATCAACGACATGATCAGCGGAAAGCGTGGAGCGATTCATCAATTGAATCTCGCGGCACCCGGCGCTCCAGCCAGAGCGATGGTTGTCAAAGAAGCAGCATCTCCGGATGAGGTGCGAGTGCTGTTGCGAGGTAATCCGCTCACACCCGGTAACATCGTCAAACCTCGATTCCTCAGTGCACTTTCGAAGAACGGATCTGTCACGTTCCAGGACGGAACTCGCCGACTTGAGTTGGCAAAATCTGTCGTTTCGCTTGATAATCCATTGACTGCTCGCGTGATCGTCAACTGGGCTTGGCAACACCACTTCGGTCTTGGTCTTGTTCGAACTCCAGATGATTTCGGAACTCGCGGTGAGCCGCCGACTCACCCAGAGTTACTTGACATGCTTGCTGACTCGTTTCGCACTCAAGGTTGGTCACTGAAGGAATTGCATCGCAAGATCGTAACAAGTCGGGCATATCGCCAGGCTGCGGTGGAGAACAAAGCTTTTCGGGAAATCGACCCTGAGAATCGCATGCTTTGGCGCATGCCACGACGCAGGCTTGATTTTGAATCGATGCGAGACTCTATGCTGGCCCTATCAGGAGAACTGGATACAACCCGTGGTGGGCGTCCCGTGGATCTAGAAGCCACACCGACGAATGCGCGCCGAAGCGTTTTCGGGTTCGTCAATCGTGACGTGGTGTCTCCATTGATGAGCACCTTCGATGTTGCGAACCCGAATGCTTGTACTGCCAAACGTCCCGATACGAACGTTCCACAGCAGACTCTCTTTGCGCTGAACTCCGCTTTCATCTATGAACGGGCGAGCAAGCTATCTGCCAAGATTGCTTCCGAGCCGATGACAGCAGGTTCCGTTCCAAGTGTTGCGGGTGAGTCGAACGGGGCCGCTCCAGCGACGACTCTTGAGCTTCAACTGCGACCTCGCTTCGAAGCGATTGTGCGACACGTTTTTGGTCGAGATCCCACACAAGAAGAATCGTTGGCCGCAGAGACATTTCTGTTAGCTGGACAACCGGCTGATTCTAACTTAGCAAACCTCGACCCAACCTTGCGCGAACGACGCTGGACGCAATTAACCCACGCTCTGCTCGCTTCGAACGAATTCAACTTCATCGATTAATCATTATGCACAACCAGTCATTCTCAACATCTGCGGATCAACCTCGCCATCCGATCGACACTTCTCGACGGCATTGGATGCGCCGTTGTGGTACGGGCTTTGGTGGGCTAGCTCTTGCCCAACTACTTCAAATAGACTCACCAAGTTCTAATTTGCAAGCGAACGAGTCGCAATCGAACCATTCCGAGCCGACTTTTGGTTTGCTACCACCCCATTTTCCTGGTAAAGCGAAACATATCATCCATGTGTTTCTCAACGGTGGTGTCAGCCAAGTCGATACGTTTGATCCGAAACCGGAACTTACACGCCGTGCCGGTCAAATGCTTCCGTTTTCCAACTTGCAAACCGAAAGAAAGACCGGCGTTGCTCTTCCGAGTCCATTTGAGTTCAAGCAGCACGGCGAGAGCGGCATTCCCGTTAGCGACCTGTTTCCAAAGCTATCGGCTTGTGTCGATGAGATGACCGTCATCCGATCGATGCATGCGGAGCTGCCCAGCCATGAGATGTCGTTGATGCTCATGAATACTGGCGATATGCGATTGGTACGACCAAGCCTCGGGTCGTGGTTGACTTGGGGAATGGGTAGTCTGAACGAAAACTTGCCTGGATTCGTTGCGTTGTGTCCCGGTGGCCTGCCCGTTGGTGGAGCTGGGAACTGGCGCTCCGCGTTTCTGCCAGGATCTTTTCAGGGCACTCGTGTGGACACCTCGAAGGCCGATGTATCCAAGCTGATCGATCACCTTAAGAACCAAAATGTCAGCGCGGAGGAGCAAGCGGCTCAGTTCGCTCTACTGCAACAATTCAATCGACAACATCTCGAGGACCGCAAGGGAGAGGAAGCGATCGAAGCTCGCTTGAAGTCTTTCGAGCTCGCATTCCGGATGCAGACCGAAGCCAGTGATGCGTTCGATATTTCTCAAGAGCCTGAGCATATATTGAAACTCTATGGCGATGGCCCGCAAAACCGGCAACTCTTGATCGCGCGCAGACTCGTCGAGCGAGGAGTGCGATTCGTTCAAACTTGGCACGGCGAAATGCAACCTTGGGATAGTCATTCAAACATCAAAGACGAGCATCGCAAAGTTGCAAACGAATGCGATTCAGGACTCGCAGCTTTGCTGATCGACCTGAAGCAACGAGGGCTGCTTGATCAAACACTCGTTTTGTGCACCGGTGAGT
>JBJONT010000242.1:0-10724 GCA_046051705.1 Planctomycetota bacterium
CCCGCCGACATCCGCGCTGATCGCCCCGATTGCCCCGGCGAACTCGATGGCATCTGCGTGAAAATGATGCAGAAAGATCCCAAATACCGATACCCAGACTGCACGACTGTTGCTCAAGTCCTCGAAGCATGGCTTTTGAAATACCAAGCTGATAATCCATCGATTTCGATCAAACCTGCAAAAGGTATGACAATCGATGAAATGCTCGAAGTGGTGAAGTCCAAAGGAAGTCCATTTAGCGAAACGGCCAACAATCGACTCGACGAAACTTCGTTGGATTCGGCAAGAACCGGTCGCGCTGGTGGAGTACCACTCTCGGCTTCCGATTCCGCTGTCCTACGCGCTATCGCTCGCAGCGATGGATCCTCACTCGATAGCCAAATCGATTTGATCCACGATTCAAGCTCTCCAAACCCAACCCGATCAAAATCACAAGCGATCAGCAAAGCGGCTGATGACTCTAGAATCCGGCCCACTGGTCCTTCGCCATTAGTCAAATCCGGTAACTCACCAGCTAATCAATCCAATCCAACCGCATCCAAGCAATCTTCGCCAAAGCCCACTGCTTCGGGACCGAACGCGACCCCCAACAATGCACCTAATGCTTCGAAAGGCTCTCAATATAAAGTTGGAGCTCAAGGCAATGCATCGAATGCAACTCAAGATGCAGATGAATCGGATTCGTCGATGTCAGGTATTTGGCTTGGCCTGATCATCGGTGGAATCGTCGCACTAATCTCCGGCGGACTCGCACTTGCATATTGGCTCTCGCGCTGAGACATCTCGATGCGTCCACCCTCGATGCGAACCCCGTCAATAAATGCCACATCGATTCGAACCACGTCAATAAAAACCACCGTGCTCAAGATCGGTGGAGCCTCACTCTTCGCTCCACAATCCGAATTCAATCGACTCATCGATTACTTAAAAACCGATGAGACTCTTCTCAATTCTCGTGTATTCCTGATCGTCGGCGGTGGAGAAACCGTCGAGTCCATGCGATTGCTTCATGGCATCTACCCACAGCTTGATCCAATCGCCATGCATTGGCGTTGCATCGAACTTCTAGATGCAACTTGGCAAATCGCCTCAGAACTAATGGACTTCTGCCAACGAATACCTACCACTGAATCGCTTCAACAAGCTTTCAGCAGTCATACCCCAAGCTGGAACCTTGTGCGTCCTGGTGCATTCTACTCCCCCATCCTCGCACAACAGCTTCCAGCGAACATCTCCCCCGATCCATCGTGGGAGACCACCACCGATGCTCTTGCTTGGCTGCTCGCGATTCTCGCTCAAGGGGACGAACTTCTTTTAATCAAAAAAGCCAATTGCAGTTCGATCAAGTCACTTGCTCAAGCAGCGGCTTGCGGAATCGTCGACCCCGAAATCCACCGACTGCACCAAACTACACAACATCCGAGTATCTCTTTCCTTTATGATGATCAAGGTTGGAAAATCCATCCGTTGGACTCGTAACGCACACCGAAATTTCCTACCCATGCATCCTACAAATTCAAAGCCGCACCCCTATTTCGCTCAATCAAAAATTTCACCAAGCACCATCAAAGTGTCACACGGAAGACTCCATGCGAACCTACTCATTGCGCTAGCAAGTGTGCTTACGATATGTTTCGAATCAACCACGACACACGCGCAGGAATCACCCAAGAGTTCCAAGAGTTCCCAAAACGAAGCAATTTTGCTTAGCGAATTCATCTATGAAACAGCCCCATTCCCCAGTTGCCACGCTTCGAGTATCGAAGAAACCGAACAAGGACTCGTGGCAACATGGTTTGGAGGCACCCACGAAAAACACCCCGATGTAGGAATATGGGTCTCGCGACTTGACCACAAGCCACTAAGCGAGAAGTCGCAATCTAAAGACTCACTTTTATCGAATCGCTGGACAACACCGATCGAAGTAGCCAACGGCAAACAAGCCGGCCCCCAAGATTTGCAGCTTCCAACCTGGAACCCGGTCCTATTCCAACCGAAACTCGGTCCCACACCACGTCCTTTGTACTTGTTCTACAAAGTAGGCCCAACGCCGGAGACATGGTGGGGAATGATGACCAGCAGCCTTGATCATGGCCTAACCTGGTCCACGCCGGTTCGTCTACCCGAGGGCATCCTTGGCCCAATCAAAAACAAGCCCGAAGAATTAAATGACGGATCGTGGCTATGTCCTTCCAGCACAGAGACGGAAGAAGAACCAAGCAAGTGGAAAGTCCACTTCGAACTTACTTCTGACCGAGGGAAGACTTGGACACGCGTCCCCGGGATTGATCAGAAGCCACTCAACGATGGAGTGAGCCTCCAAGCGATCCAGCCAACTCTCTTACAACTCGGCCCAAAAAACTGGCTTGCGATTGGACGAAGCCGACAAGACAAAATCTTTGAAACGGAATCGTTCGATGATGGCAAGTCGTGGTCACCGCTGCGGCTCGGCAAACTTCCCAACAACAACTCGGGGCTCGATGCGTTAACACTTCGGGATGGCACCCATCTGATCGTCTACAACCATGTCGCCGGGACGCCGGGGCAATGGGGCGGCAAACGCACACCGCTCAATGTCGCTAGGTCGAAAGACGGTCGCGAGTGGACCCCATGGCTGGTCCTTGAAGACACCCCTGGGGAATTCAGCTACCCAGCAATGATCGAAACAGCAGACGGACTTGTGCACATCACATACACTTGGAACCGGAAGAAAATCAAGCACGCCGTGATCTCCCCGAAGTAGAGCAGGCTAGCGGACATGGGCTCTTGCGACGGCTAAGCCGTCGAATCGTTTACACATCGGGTGATCCACAGCATTACTGCTTTGCGCCGGGGCGGCGTCCGCGTCGAGATTTGGTCTGCGGACCGTTTTTCTCCGGTGCCGCTGGTACGCTCTCAAGCGGCTTGCCTACATACTCCTTGAGCCGCTGTATTTCGTCTCGAAGTGCTGCGGCGCGTTCAAACTCCATCTCTTCCGCTGCCCCCATCATCTCTGCTTCCAACTCCTTCAAGTACTCATTGGTAACGATCTTCGGAGCCCCCGCCTGCGTTACAACCTCCCGCGCTTTCTTGCGCGTTGCAATCGACTCTTGGAAACTATTCATCGCAGCTTTGCGCACCGTCTCAGGGGTGATTCCGTGCAGCGTGTTGTACTCCTCTTGCTTGCGACGCCTCCTTGCCGTCTCTTCCATGGCGATCTTCATCGCTTCCGTAATCCGATCCGCATAGAGAATAACTTTGGAATTCGAATTTCTAGCGGCACGACCAATGGTTTGAATCAACGATGTTTCACTCCGCAAAAACCCTTCTTTGTCGGCATCGAGAATCGCTACCAATGAGACTTCTGGCAAGTCCAGTCCTTCGCGTAGCAAGTTCACACCGACGAGCACCTCGCATCGCCCCTCCCGAAGATCTCGCAGCAATTCGATCCGCTCAAAAGCTCCTAAATCACTATGCATCCAACGGCACTTCACATCGTTATCGCAAAAGAAATTTGCAAGATCCTCTGCAAGCCGTTTCGTTAAAGTCGTGATCAAGACTCGGTCTCCCATCGCGATCCGTTCGCGAATCTGACCTAGCAAATGATTAACTTGGCCCTGTGCAGGAACCACTTCAATTACAGGATCAAGCAACCCTGTTGGTCGAATAACTTGCTCGACGACCTCTCCGCCCGTTTTCTCCATTTCGTAGTCGGCCGGCGTCGCAGACACAAAAACAATCTGCCTAGCCTTCGCTTCCCACTCTTCAAATTTCAATGGCCGATTGTCCATCGCACACGGCAAGCGGAATCCGTGATCGACAAGTGTCTTTTTCCGATTGTAGTCCCCATTGAACATCGCCCGAACTTGCGGCACCGTCACGTGCGATTCATCGACGATGATCAACATGTCCTTCGGAAAGTAATCGTGAAGCGTATCGGGAGTGCAACCAGGTGATTTACCCGATAGAGGACGAGAGTAATTCTCGATCCCGGAACAATGACCAGTGGCACGCAACATTTCTAAATCGTACCGGGTGCGAGACTCAAGCCTTTGCGCTTCGAGCAATTTGCCTTCCTTGCGGAATTTCTCAAGCTGATCTTTGAGCTCTTGCTCGATCACTTTAGCCGCTTCGAAAATGCGGTCATCGGTCGTCACGAAATGCTTCGCTGGAAAAATCTCGATCTCTTCGACTTTGGAAATCACTTCTCCACTTTCGGGTGTGAAGATAATCAAGTTCTCTACTTCATTCCCCCAAAGTTCGATCCGAAGAGCCAATTCACTGTAAGCAGGCCAAAGGTCTAACTTGTCTCCCCGCACGCGAAATGTGCCCGGTACGAAATCCTTCTCGGTTCTCGAATACTGAATGTTGATGAGCTTCAATAGCAGTTCCTCTCGCACCACTAACTCGCCTCGATGCACCGGTATCTTCATTTCGTGATAGTCTTTTGGCGAACCAAGACCATAGATGCACGAAATACTCGACACGATGATGCAATCGCGACGCTGTGCTACAGCAGTGGTCGCAGCTAATCGATACTGCTCGATCTTCTCGTTGACCGAGGAGTCTTTCTCGATATACAAATCCCGTTGAGGTATGTACGCTTCGGGCTGGTAATAGTCGTAGTAACTGATGAAGTAGTGGACCGCATTCGTCGGAAAAAACTCCTTGAACTCAGAATACAACTGAGCTGCGAGCGTTTTATTGTGACTCAAAACCAAGGTTGGCCGCTGAACTTGCTCGATGACATTCGCCATCGTGAAAGTCTTTCCCGATCCGGTCACCCCCATTAGCACCTGATGCGAATCCCCACGCCGCAACCCACGCGTCAACGCTTCGATCGCTTGAGGCTGATCCCCAGCCGGTCGATAAGGACTATGCAATTGAAATGGTCGCTCAATCATGGATTCGATGCTCCGGTGCAGTTTGTCCCGATCCGGAATGTTCTTCTGCGGGTGACTCGTCGTTCAATGATTTTTGCAAGCTCAAGTATTCGGACAAGATGCGAATTCGTCCTTCTTTGATCCCAGGAATGCTGCGCAGTTGATCCCAATCGGTAAATCCGCCGATTTCACTTCGCTTGGAAAGAATAGCTCGAATCAAGTTCGGCCCTAGAGATGGGATGAGTTGCAAGTCCTCGGCAGTGGCTTGATTAATATCGATCGTCCAAGGACCATCGATCAATTTCGCCCCTTGCATCATGTCGGTTTGGCTCTCGGCTTCTCGGGTCATGCCCAACACGAGAATGCTTCCCCAAGCCAAAAGAGCGACAGTCGCAAATGTACGACTTCGCAACCGCAAACATGCAAGAAGTTCTTCTTCCCAGGAACCTTGCGAATTTGGCAAATCGATTTGTTGGCTATCCATGCTCCGACCCACTCCCTGACAGGCTGTGGCTCGCTTGCTTCTAGCTCAATTGCTATCGGCTCCCGTACAACGAGCCCACAATTGCACGTTGCTACCTATCGAGGTAGTCGCGTGCGATTCCCTTGTCAGTGTAACCGAAACCGAGCAAAAGAAAGCTGGGTTTCCTGAGAATTGTCCCTTCGGGAAGGGGTGTATTACTCGCCAAACCGACCGAATCGCAGCGAGGTTATCGCGACCGCAACTGCGAGAGGACTTCGTGAACAATTCGATCGATTACCATATCGCTCGCATCGTTGGCGACGGAACGAGGAGCACCGGAGTTCGATTGCATGAAATCAAAACCGGCGAGCATCTCTTGAATCCGACGTTGAGCCGCGTCGGCAGCGGTCGACTGTTGAGGGGACAAAGGCTGACGCGAGAGTCCCAAGTCCCATCCTCGAATCTTTGCACCCCGTCGGAAACCTTCTGGGAATTCCACCGTTGCCAGCATCGCGTCGAACAGTGGGAGCAAGCGGTACTGCAACTGCATTGCGCGATCCCATTGGCCCGCTTTGGCCGATTCGTAAATCGCCCTGGTCAATTCAGGCACCACACCGCTCGTCGCGTTCGTACCCCCATCGCAACCGACCATCAACATCGGAACCAACGCAGCGTCCCAACCCGTCATGAAAAAGAAATCAGGACGCAGTGGCCGAACCTCGGCGATCATCCGCATCATGTGCGGAATGTCTCCAGAACTGTCTTTAATCCCCACGATGCGAGGGCACTCTTGCGCCAATCGCTTGACCGTCGCAACATCGATTGGAGAAGCGAACAACGGAATGTTGTAAAGAGTCACATCCACCGAAACGTTGTCGGCGATCTCTTTGAAGTAAGCGAACACACCGTCTGGAGCCAGCCGGTAGTAGAACGGTGCGACAATCGCCACAGCTCGACATCCCAACGCCCCGTAGGTATCACAAGCGCGAATCGTCTCGGTCACATTCGCTTCGGCAGCTCCAGCTAAAATCGGCACCCGACCCTTGGTCTGGTCAACGACGACCTCAATCACTCGCCGACGCTCCTCGGGAGTAAATCGGACAAACTCGCCTGTACTCCCATTCGGATACAAACCATGAACCCCCTTGGCAATCAACCAGTCGACATAGCTGCGCAATGTCTGCTCATCGAGCCGACCTTTCGAGTCCAACGGGGTAATGTTCGGCGTGAAGATTCCAGCAAGCGGTTGATTCATGTTGCGAGTCAATAATTTCGAGTAATGCAAGTGCCGTGATCCGCACCGCAGACAAAGGGTTATACTGACGGTACGAAAGAACTGTAGTACAGAATTCTAAACGAGTCGGTGCCTGGACATATCCTGTGGAAAAAAAAACTTGCCCACACCCTAAAAAGCTTGCAATCGTCGCGACCGTACTCGGAATCCTCGCATTTACACTCACCGCTCTGCTGGTTCCCTCGCTCCCGATCGCAACGTCCGACCCCCTGGCGCCCCCAACTCAATCAGCCACGTCAACTAACTCAGCCACGTCATCCAACTCACCTACGCCAGCAAACTCGGGTACATCTGCTCACTCAGTGACTCCCACCCTGATTTCGCGTGCACAAGCCTGGCTTATCTCCTTCCCAACTCTCTTCGATCTGCAGACCCTATGGACCGGCGAGGGAGACTCGCCCGACCCTTTCGAACGTGCCATCCCCCTGGTCGGTTCTGGATTATGGCTCTTGATCGCCTATTGCATCGGATCGCTAATCCTTGGTTGGCCAATAGGCCATGCCTTCTACAAGGTCACGGAAGATCGCTCAAAAAAAGCGGAAGCGATAACGCGTATCGGCTTCGCTGTTGCAACAGGGCATTGCACCTTACTGATCGTAATCGCCCTCCACACCGTGTTATTCCCTCCCAACTTCATCCCAGGCTGGTTACTTCCCATCGCCATTCTCGTCGCTTGCATCCTGCGATGGAACATCCTTCAATTGCCCCTAATCAGTCGCATTGCCAAAAGCTCAGCAACAAGCTTCGCCAATCCCCATGCGGAGAGCCCTGCAAACAGCCCTGCGGTTTCCGCTACAAAATTCGATCCTCCTGACCTTCGCGATCCGTCCTGGCTCTTTCCTTGGAGCCGCCGCTTGATAGGTGTGACGTTTTTAGCGTGCCTTGCGTTGGGACTTGTAGGCCTCCTCGGTAGTACTTTACCGAGCTACGACATCGATGTACGCGAGAATGATTGGCTGATCATCAAAAGCAATATCGATCCAACAGCGAGCCCGATCTCGGAAAGTAACACATCCTTGCAATCACTCCCTGCCGCGCGGGGGATCCCAGCCCTGGGACTCGCGCGATTTGCTTCGTCGGTCGGCTTACTGGATCCAAGCATAGCTTCTTCTGATAACCAAGTACCTCTCTTGCGTATCATGCTCATCGGCCAGTGTATCGATGCTTGGATGTTTCTCCTTGCTGTCGCAATTCTCGTTCGACTGAGCATCGAGCACCACGGTGCTCTAGCAGGTTGGACTGTCGGATTGCTCTTCTTAGGACATCCGGGACTACATGAGCTATCGCGACTAGGACTCGGTGCTGGCTTATCAAGCCTTGTGATCACCCTATCCTTCGCATGGTTAATCCATGGACAGAGATTTCCATCTACCCATCGCATTCGCTCCCCGCAATCGGATTCCCAGAAACTCTATTCATCTCAGATGTTGGCTTCGTCACTCTGCATCCTAGCAGCTTGGGGATCCTTTCCAGCAGCCCTGTTTGCAACCCTGCCACTGCTCGTTAAAGAATTAATGCACATCTCGATACCATCGTTGAGTAACGTCCAAGCCGACGACTTTCATCGTTCGCCTGCCCAACGGCAACTTCAACTGGCCTACCTGAAATGGAGCTTGAGCCTCCTTTCGTTAGCAATCATCGCGGCAATCGCAGCGACTTGGTTGAAAGCTCCTTGGATCCTGCCAATTGCTGGACTTACCGATTCGGCCCGATCTGTTCAAGCGAACTTGGTCACTGAATCGATCCTGCACACATTCGCACGAATGGTTTTGAATTCCGCAAGCAACAGTATCGCGATCCTTCCGTTAGCCCTTGCCGGCCTTACCCTGAGTCGCGACCGACGTGTCAGGCTTGGATGCCTCCTCGCAGGAACATGGTGGCTGATGTGGTGTCTACTCGAAGGAAGGCTCGAACGTGGATGGGTCATCGCAATACTGTGGCTCGCATTGCCCACTGCTTGCGGCATTCAACAATTGCAGAACTTCGTGGGACGTTGGTTTACCGCTCCGCTAGGTTGGCTGATCCTTACCTGGACTTGTGTCTGCATTCCAACATGGCCCTACTGCGACCAACGCTTGCTCGCTTCACTCGATCAATATCTCCCAAGCTACTTGCGAGGCGGCGAGAGAGCGGCCAGCGATTCGAGCAAGCCCACTGAAAACAAAAGCAGTGAAAGCCAATCCGGTGAAAGTGCTCCATATCCCTTACTGGACAATTCACCCTACTATCCAGCCTACAGCGATTGGGTGGAATCTGTGCGAAAACGCGATGCACAAAGCGATCGATCCCCTCGCTGGCTCGTTCTTGGCACCTCGGATGTGTTCTTTTGGCGAGTTGGAACCTACACCCATCCTTGGTGGCATAAGGATGTGGACATTTCTGATCCTTCCTTGCTTGAGCACCTTGGGGTCGGATACATTTTAGTGGATTACGAAGGGCTCCATTCTCGCATCGAACAGCGAGATCGGTGGGCTCGACACCAAAACCATGTCAACTCCGAACAAACGCATGATGAACTTGCCACGCTTCGAGAACATATCGAAGGACTCGTGCGCAGTGGCATCCTCGAGCGCTGCGACCCTTGGGGCAACGCAAGCGAAGTCGAATGTTATCGAGTCTTGTCATACAATCCCTAAAACCAACTCTTACCCATCAAGCGTGCTTGCAAGGTCCCCCATGCAGCATGCTCAATCGCCGACAGCAACCTCCACGATCAAAGTGCAATGATGATCTTGAACCTTATGTTTTCTTGGCTTGATGCATCTGCCGATCTGGGGCCTTGGGCTTTGGCTCAAAGCGCTCAGGATGCGCAACAATTCGGGATGGACTTCTTTGAACTGCTACGCCGAGGGGGCGTGTTTATGATCCCCATCGGGATCATGAGTTTGATCGTAGTGACGTTTCTATTTGAACGCTGGATCGGACTCAGGGCCTCGAAATTGATGCCTAAACGTACCGTATCCCTGATTCGTCGCGTCTTGAAAGCACCCGATTTTGACAAACAAGAGCTTCAGCAAGCCAGCGCAGAGGGCAGGTCGGCTTTGGATCGAATCCTTCAAACAGCCACCAATGCAACCGGTAATTCGATGGGTGAACTTCAGACCGCCGTTGCTGAATCGATCCAGCGCGAAGTCGACCGAGCTTACGCGAACGTCCGGTGGCTCAACCTTGGCGCAGGCATCGCCCCACTGCTGGGCTTGCTCGGAACCGTTTGGGGTTTGATCCGGGCTTTCCACGACACCACCAAACTGGTCGCTGGCCAGAACCGAGCGGATTTTTTGGCTGTTGGAATTTACGAAGCGCTCGTAACCACCCTCGCCGGATTGATGGTCGCCATTCCAGCCGCCGTTGCATCGCATTACCTCGAAGGCCGCATCTCCAGAATATTTCGAGACATCCAGGAGTTGATGAGCAAACTTATTCCGCGCATGAGCGACGAAGCTGCCGCTAGACGTGCGTCTTAACTATTTGGCTACCGAGGAATAATACTGGCCAATACGATTGCGATTCGGCCCCATTTTCGTGCTCCTGCTCCTGCTCCTGCTCGTGCTCCTGCTCGTGCTCGTGCTCGTGCTCGTGATCGTGATCGTGATCCTGCTCGAATGACGGCACCAGTCTAGTTGCAATCAGGGGTAAGTCGTGTACTGAACCCACATAACAGTACTACCGGTTGCTTTCGATTACGAGCACGAGCACCGTTTTACTGAGCGCGAGCACCGTTTCGCTGGGCAAGAGCACGGCGCTGCAAAACCGATACAAATCAAAACCTACCACTAAAACTCCCGAAGAGCCAATTATTCAAAGTCGTGTCGAGCAAGATGACTGCGTTGACTCCGACCGACAGATTACAGGAACCACTGAAGGCACCCAGCCAGGACGAATAGAGAAAATCCTGCAAAAGCGATAGCGAGCCAACTCGCCCATCTTTCAGGGTGCAAAACGCCGTTTTCTTCTGCAAGCATAGCCACCTTGGCTTCGGCTTGGAGAATCGAAACCCCTAATTCATCGCGGTAAAGCCGCACGGCATCAGACCAATGACCTTCTCGAATCAGCGTTCGAGCAAGCGAATCAATATTCGACATACGGTCCTGAGATCGTTCGAGTC
>JBJONT010000243.1:0-2728 GCA_046051705.1 Planctomycetota bacterium
AACTTGCGGTTAGAGATCACCATTGAACTATGTCCATCGTGATTGTGGTTGGCAGCGTGCATGTGCTAAAAGGCTTAGCGTGTGCGGTAGATAGCCGACCAAAACCAATTGGATGTGAGCCACTAAAAAACCATGCATTGGAAATCGACGAAGCATCGTCGGGGTGGGATTCCGTCGACGGAGTATAGCCCAGTGTTGAGCCACCTGCATCATTTTCAACATGGACGAATTAAAAAAATAATGTTTCGTCCACAACCAAAATTCGCCCTGCTAATCTAGCGGCTGTTTTTAACTCATCGTATTTTTACTTATCGCTACATTTTACCAAAACACGTCTTCTTAGAGCTTAAGCTTATCCCGCATCTCGGAAACGATAGTCACATGCATCATTCCAAACCCAAGGTCGTCGTTTGCGGTTCGATCAATATGGATCTTGTCGTAAGAACACCTAAGCTTCCTGCGCCGGGGCAGACCCTTATCGCGCACGCTCTTACCGAAGTTCCGGGAGGTAAAGGAGCGAATCAAGCTGTAGCGGCTGCTCGGCTTGGTACTTCCGTAGAGATGATTGGATGCGTTGGAGACGATGGGTTCGGGACTTCGTTGTTGCGTTGCTTGCAGCACGAGTCCATTGATACACAACACATTGCAAACAAAGCTGGATCAAGCGGCGTGGCAGTGGTCTCGGTAGATGATTCCGGGGAGAACTCAATCATGGTTGTTCCGGGGGCGAATGGGAAGCTTGGGATTGAAGATGTGGATCGAGCGGAAGCATCGATTCGTGAAGCGAGTTGGGCGATGACCCAGCTAGAAATTCCCATTGCTACTGTCGAGCATTTCGTTCGGTTGTGCCGAAAGCACGGAACGAAGGTCATCCTCAATCCAGCCCCGGTAGGTGGAGCGATTCCCGAATCCCTTTTTCAAGTTGATTTGCTTTGTCCGAATCAAACGGAAACAGCGTTGCTATTGCAATGCGAACCACCGCAGACGGTCGATCAAGCGATTCGGGCTGCTGAGCGGCTGCTTGATCGAGGCGCGAGTCGCGTGGTAATCACCTTGGGGAGTCTTGGGGCAATGGCCGCCGAGAGTGATCTTCTCGGTCGAAGGGAGTTTCGCTGGATTGAACCATTTTCCGTCGTCCCCGTCGATACAGTTGCGGCCGGGGATGCTTTTCTCGGGGCACTTGTCGGTGAGTTGGCAAAAGATCGTTCGTTAGTGGAAGCTTGTCGATATGCGGCAGCGGCGGCAGCCCACTGTGTAACGGTTCATGGAGCCCAGCCTTCGCTCCCGACCCCCGCAGATGTCCAAGCGATTCTAAGGCGGTAGAGGAGCAAAGCATCGCTTCTCAAAAGCACAACGGTAGCTTAAGCCGATCGCTACGACTTGGTATGATATGGCTTGTACCGTGTGTACCTCGTTTCCGTATTTTTCCCGACCTCCTTTCTTAAGATCCATCGTACTTACACCATGCAATCCTCTCAGCCTTTAGCGTTTCCCCAAAACCTTAGAGTCTTCTTTGTCCGTGTACAATTGGGGCTGTGCTATTGGTCTTTGCTAATGGTTGCGTTGCTCGTCGGTTGCAATTCCAATCGTGATTCCTCTACGACAGGCAAGTCAGCTTCGACAGGAGCTGATCCCGGATCTTCGAGCAAACCGAAAATCGCTTTGGTGATGAAATCGCTTGCTAACGAATTCTTTTCTACGATGGCTGATGGTGCAAAGAAGCACCAAGCGGCTCATGCGAGCGATTACGAGTTGATCGTCAACGGCATCAAAGATGAGCGAGACTTGGCGCGACAAGCAGCCATAGTCGAGGAGATGGTCGCTTCTGGAGTTCAAGCGATCGTCATTGCGCCGGCGGACTCGAAAGCATTGGTTACGGTGTTGCGAAGAGCGAAGCAGGCCGGGGTTGTGGTGGTCAACATCGACAACAAGCTCGATGCTCAGGTACTCGAAGCCGAGAAGTTATCGATACCATTTGTCGGCCCAGACAATTTGCTCGGAGCTAAAACAGTGGGAGCTTTCTTGGCTGCTAAGTTAAAGGCGGGGGATCGAGTTGGGGTTCTGGAAGGAATACGCACGAGTTTCAATGGAACGCAACGACGGTTGGGTTTTGAGCAAGCGATGAAGGAAGCGGGGATTGAGATTGTCGATAGTCAAAGTGCGAATTGGGAGACTAACCAGGCGAATACGATCGCAGCCTCGATGATTAATACCCATAGCGATCTGAAGGCGATATTGGCGGCGAACGATTCCATGGCGCTCGGTGCAATTGCGGCTGTGAAGGGGGCTAATAAATCGGACTCGATCGAAGTTGTCGGTTTTGACAATATTACGGCAGCGCAGGAAGCGATCCGCGAAGGCCGAATGCTTGCCACTGCCGATCAACACGGTGATCAACTGGCCGTCTTTGGGATCGAGGTTGCATTGCAGCTTATAGCCGATCCCAAGGCGAATCCCGAAGATCGACAGACCCCCGTTGATCTGATCACCAAAGCCGAATTGACTGCGAATCCCCAGTAGTCAGTAATAAAACAACCAACCCTGATTGCATTCCCCCGTTTAGCGCTAGGCAAGGCTGTATTGAAGTTGTTTCGTACCCAAGAACTGACGAAAGAGTTTACTAGCCGTGCCGTCGATGCGGTAAGTATTGAGTTCCAAGGAGGGCAGGTTCACGCACTACTAGGCGCGAATGGTGCCGGGAAGAGTACGTTATGTCGGATGATTGCTG
>JBJONT010000244.1:0-20944 GCA_046051705.1 Planctomycetota bacterium
GAGCCAACGGAGTATCTTGCGCTGATGATTCATCCACGGTTGGTTCGGGACGCTTGACCCGATCCTTCGCTATCAAACACACTTCGCGGCGATTGTGCGCAAGCTGCCGAACTTGAATGTCGGTGTATCCCCATGACTTCACTCGATCGATGTATTCACCAAGGTTCTCCGCAGACTCCCATTTCGGAAACTTGATCGTCAGTACGAGTGCTCGCATGCGCGACGTGGGATACTGCACGATGGACTCAACCGTATCAAGCGTGTAATTCGGTGTCACGTTGGCATCGCACACAAGGATTCGAAACGGCCGAAAAAGCTTACGCTTCAGTTGCAACGATCGGCTTCGCCAATGGGTGAAGTTCGGATGGGTCATGATCCGAGGATCCATCTCGGCTGGATCGACTCCTGTTACTACTGCACCTTGGTCGAGAAGCCACTGACACGCTCCTCCAGGACTCGATCCGATTTCTACGATCTTCTCACCCGGTCGAATCGCAAGATCCCCCCATGCGAACGCTTCGGCAATTTTCAAGTACGCCCGGGAAAGGATCTCATCGGGAACTGGAAACTCAGGAACTCCTCCCGGCCAGAAGTCGAACGGCTGCTGCGCAAGCTTGGTCGCAACCCACCATCGATTCGGTTCGTCGATAATGATTTCGAGTATCTGATTCTTCGAACGGGAACTCGCTCCCGGTGTGGCAAGGTTGCTCCGTTCGGCAGGTTCCAACCCGTCTGGGGGATTGGCTAGGACTTCACGCGCATCCCCACGAAGCCGAAGGGCTCGCTGCAATTCCACGGCTACGGACCAAGCCAAGGCGCTCGACCCGGGTTCGAACCCGTTCCAACCCGGCTGGGCAATGTCCCGTTGCCAAACATGACCTACCTGCCAGTCGACCTGCCCGAATCGCTCTAAGATCTCTTCGATCATCGGGGCAGATTCGGTTCCCTCGATCTTTCCAAGCACAAATCCACGCGAACGAACCAACGGATGCTCTGGCAACGCACGCGTCCAAGGCCCCACCGGCAATTGGCTTTTTAGGGTCAAAAGCCCTTTATTCGAATAAGCCAGCCGAAATGGGCCGAGAGGCTCGCACAACTGCGTTTTTAGAATCGGCTCGGCCCCGTGCTGGCACGCGACGTAGAGAAATGGCTGTTTGTTTTGCGGCTCTGGCATCAGGTTCAGTAGGCTTGCTAATGGGTTTTGAAAGCATAGAAGATATCGGGACTTACCCTCCTAGGGAACGGTCGAATGGGGAAGTCCACTTTGGAGAATTGGGGGCAAGTTTGATGAAAAAACGGTTTGATCCGTTGGAAGATGTGGACGGTTGCTTGCCAAATCGCCTATAAATAGGCTTAATAAATCGCAGAGTTGCTCGGTTTCGAAACGGTTGATGAGCTTCCGTGACTGCGTTTTCCACAGGTCAGAAGCGAAATGTGGTTTGTTACAGTTGTCTTTTGAAAGGTTAGGGTCCTTGGGACAGGTATGGCGAAAAACGAAGAAGCATTTGAAGTAGAAGGTACAGTAACGGCCGCTTTAGCGAACACCAGGTTCCGCGTGCAGTTGGAGACGGGCACAGAAGTTCTGGCGCACGTGGCTGGCAAGATCCGTAAGAACTTCATCCGGATTGTCCCTGGGGATAAAGTGCGGGTGGAGCTATCGCCGTACGACTTGACGAAGGGTCGTATCGTGTTCCGCGAACGATAAATCGCGCTTCGCGACCTACAAGATCGCGTACCGCGCAAGCGACACATCGCGTTCCGCGCGATCGGTATACCCGGTACCGCGAGCGATAATCTGAAATTCTGTGTTGGTACACACCAAGAAACCAAGCCGCTTGACGAATTCTCAGCGGCTAGAAACATCGTACATCCCTTTTCACTAGATCCTTTTTGGAGTTCTCAGCTATGAGATTTCGTTGGTTGGCCTCGGCGGGATTGTCCGCAGTTGGAATGTTCGGGACCGGAGCTTTGATCGTTGCTCCAAGTGGACGTCTGGTCGCCCAGGAACCACAAATTCTCGAATCGTTTGGTTTGAGCGATGCAAGTGCAGCCGGCACCGATGTCGTCACCCTCTCGATCGCTCCGTTGGATCGTCTGTTGCCAGACATCACTCACGTGATGCGAACCGTTGGAGTCGGAGCCCAAAGCGGCATCATTACCCAAGCCGTTAACGGATACACCAGCGGCGTCGACCGCGACCGTCCTATCGGTGCTTTTGTCAAACTCGGTGAATCCGGTTTGCCAATGGGCGTTGTGGCCCTTCCAATCGCCGACCTCGACGAGTTTCTCGGCGGACTTGAACTCTTCGGCGAAGCTGAAGATTTGGGCGATGGTCTGTACAGCATGAACTTGGGGCCAAACACCCTGTTTGCAAAACACCAAGGGGACTGGCTGTTTGTCTCGACCGCCGAAGATGCACTCGAGGGTGCTCCCTCCGATGCAGGTGGACGCTTGGCAAAAATGTCCACAAACAACGACATCTCTTTTGAAGTAAATGTTCAAAACGTTCCTGACGAATTGGTCGACTTGCTCGTCGGCCAAATGCGAACCGGTTTCGAACAAGCCATGGAAGCTCAGTCGGGCGACCTGAGCGACGAAGAACTAGAAGCTAGCCGAGAACAAGGCGAGCTGATGATGAAGAACCTCGAAGAAGCGATCACCAGCACCGAGCGATTCGCCTTCGGACTTGGAATCAACCCCAAGGAAAAGAATCTTACGATCGACTTCGGAGCTCAAATGGTCGAAGGCTCCCGATTGGCTAAGCAGTTCGGATCGATGCGCTCGCTCAAATCCGCAATCGCCGGTTTCTTGAGCGACTCAAACATGTTCACTGCAAAGTCGATGGCCCTCTACGGTGCTGAAGACATCAAGCAAGTCGAAGCAAGTCTTGATCAAGCGATGACCGCGGTCAACAAGCAAATCGAAGACCAAGTCAGCAACCCAGTTGCCGCTGAAAAGGTCAAGGATTACGTCGGCCGTTTGGTGAAGATTTTGGCTGATTCCTCGAAAGAAGGATCTGTTGAAACGGCATTGAGCGTCACGACTGATCCATCGCTGAACGTGATCGCTGGATTCACCTTGACCGACGGAAGCAAAGTCGAAGCCCTCGCTCAAGACCTTGCTAACGAAGCTTCCAGCGCTGGTGCTCCAGTGACCGTGAAGTTGATGTCAGGCAAGCACCAAGGTGCTAATCTGCACAACGTTACCGTTCCATTGCCAGACAACGCTGATGACAACGTTCGCAAGATCGTTGGCGACAACGTCAACATCGCTATCGCGACCGCACCAAAGGCAGTTTTCCTGTCGGTCGGCAAGTCAGCTGAAGCCTCGTTGAAGACCGCTTTGGATGCTGCTGCTGGCAACAAAGGACTTCCAGCCGTTCCAGCTCGCGTCCGCTTGAGCCTTTCTCAATTGCTCAACTTCATTCAAAGCATCGAATCGAATCCTGTTATCGATGGAATGCTCTCGTCGATCACAAGTGGCGATGACATGATCATGTTGGATAGCCAAGTGATCGAGCGTGGTGGCATGAACCGCTTGACGATTCAAGAAGGTGTACTGAAGGCCATTTCGGGCGGAGCACGCGCTGGAATGCCAGGACCAGGCGGCTTCTAGAAAGTCTACTGTCGACTGCTTCGTAGGTTGCCGTCGTTGAAGCTAATCGTTGATGCTACTCGTTGAAGCATCAACGCGGCAGCATTCACAACGCAGCATTCACAACGCCGCAGCGACTACGATGAAGTCTTCAATCGCAAATGCAAAACCGGTGGCGTCAAGCCACCGGTTCTTTGCTTAGATAGCCCGCAATGCGATTGGATTTTGCCAATGCGAGCGAGTTGAGTTCAGCAATTCTATTTTCCGTATCGAGGCTATTGTGAAATTGATCATCGCCATTGTTCAGCCCAATCGGCTAGAACAAATCAAAGAGGCGCTGAGCGATGTAGAAGTCTTTCGATTAACCGTAATCGATTGTCTGGGATACGCCCGTCAACGCGGACAAGATACCAATCAGCGAGAGTCGGATGGGGCAATCCAATTGCTCCGCAAACTGCAATTGCAAATTGCAGTTAATGAAGAGTTTGTCGAGCCGACCATTCAAGCGATTCTGCGAGGTGCAAAATCGCAAGACGATGGCCGAATCGGAGATGGTAAAATATTCGTTGTACCGATGGATGAATGCATTCGCATTCGTACCGGTGAACGCGGCCCGGATGCGATTTAAACCGAGAGGTTGAGTAACCGAAAGGTTGAGTATGAGTACCGAGCAACCACTGATTGCGTTGGCGGATGTTGCAAAGGTTTACAAGCTCGAGGAAGTCGAAGTTCGCGCGCTTGATGGTGTCGACCTTGTGATGCAACGCGGCGAGTACTCGGCTTTGATCGGCCCGAGCGGTTCAGGCAAATCGACCTTGATGAATACTCTCGGTTGTTTGGATCGTCCGACGCGAGGAAGCTATCTGCTTGACGGAATCGAAGTCGTCAACATGTCGGCTGACCAACGCGCAAGAATCCGAAACAAACAGATCGGGTTCGTATTCCAGAATTTTAATCTTCTTGCTCGCACCAGCGCTCAGGAGAATGTTGAACTGCCGATGCTTTACGGGCAACGTTGGTCAAGCCGCGAGCGTCATGATCGCGCTAAGGAATTGCTCAGTCTGGTCGGGCTCGGAGATCGGCTTGATCACCATCCGGGTCAGCTATCTGGTGGGCAACAGCAACGGGTAGCCATCGCGCGTGCATTAGCCACCGATCCGTCGATTTTGATGGGTGATGAACCGACAGGGAACCTTGATTCACGCACGAGCCGCGAAGTGATCGAGTTGTTCAAGCAATTGAATGAGACCAAACGCTTGACAGTGATACTTGTGACGCACGATTTAGCGGTCGCACGAAACGCCAAGCGAAATATCGTTTTGCGAGACGGGAAAATCATCGCAGACACCTTCGATCATGAGCATGCTGCTGCGGCTCTGAAAGCTTCGTCAGAGCTTTAGAGATGTCGATGGGGCGATACCGTGAAGGTGGTCGTTGTTAATTGGTTCGGAGGTAGGTTGGCATTGAGCATATTAGCCGCATTGGCGCTAGCCGGCGGTTTTGGGTCGTGTACTCCACACACCGGGCCGCTTGCGCGACTCCGCTTGTATTGGCCGCTTGCGCGGTACCGCTTGTATTTGCACCGTTTGGGAAATTGTTAGCCGCATTGGCGCTAGCCGGCGGTTTTTGGTCGTGTACTCCACACACCGGGCCGCTTGCGCGACTCCGCTTGCATTGGTACCGATTG
This sequence comes from Planctomycetota bacterium, assembly GCA_046051705.1. GTDB lineage: Bacteria > Planctomycetota > Planctomycetia > Pirellulales > Pirellulaceae > JBKCUI01. The sequence continues at coordinate 5,282 of JBJONT010000244.1, forward strand.
GGAAATTGTTAGCCGCATTGGCGCTAGCCGGCGGTTTTTGGGTCGTGTACTCCACACACCGGGTCGCTTGCGCGACTCCGCTTAGATTGGCCGCTTGCGCGACTCCGCTTAGGTTGGCCGCTTGCGCGGTACCACTTACATTGGCCGATTGGGCGATCGCGTTTTAGATCGCTACTGCTGAATCGCAATGAGGTAACCCAAGATCATTCCGATCAAGAGTGCGATCGGTAAACAGATCGCGATGGTGGTTGCAATCAACATCGAGCTGGACATCCCGGGTGCCAGCATGTTCGAAGGTGCAATCGTGTCGATCTGCGGTGGGGGAGGAACGCTGACGGAAGCAGGAACGCGGTTCGCGCTGTTCGCTCCCGATGGAAACGAAGTTTCATGAATCGATTCCTCGGGAACTAACGGGCTCGTAGGCCCGAGATTCGCTTGCCGATTTATCGTTGGATCAATCGAGCCCGAGAGCTCCAAGACCGGTGGCGGTGGGGCTAGCCATGGGCCGCGAGTTAACGTTGTTTGAGCAATGGGCGCATCGGGAGTTACCCAGGCTTCGAGCCTCGCAGCGACTTCCGCCATCGTCTGAATCCGCTTCCGAGAATCCTTCTCCATCATTTCCGCAATGATGTCCACAAACTCTTCGCTGAGGTTGGGGTTGAAGTTTCGCGGGTGTAGCGGGGTCGCTTCCAGATGCCGTCGGATCTTCGACGCGGTATCACCCCCAGGAAATGGGGCTTTTCCAGTAACTGCATAGTAAAGGGTACAACCAAGCGAATAAACATCGCTTGCCGGAGAGACTTGCAGCGGCGTGCTGTACTGTTCGGGGGAGATAAAGTCGGGTGTTCCAACAATCTTGCCAGCGCGTGGATCGTCAATCAAATCAGCGGCAAAGCCTGCAAGCCCCACATCCGAGACTTTGGCGACCGATTCAGGAGTCACCAAAATGTTCCCCGGTTTTACATCCCGGTGAATGATCCCTTCGTCGTGAGCATAAGCCAATCCCAAAGCTGCTTGCATGGTGATACCCGCAGCTTCTTCTTGAGATAAAGGACCTCTGGATTTGACGAGCCTTCGCAAATCCATGCCGGGGACATATTCGGTGACAAGGTAATGAACACTGCCATCTTGCCCAGCATCGTGAGCGCGTACCAAGTACGGGCAATCCAACTTGGCTTGCATCCGTATCTCACGCTTAAAGCCAGCGATTGTCTCGTCGGTCACACGGTGCAATGGTAGGACTTTGACAGCGCATTCCCGCCCCATGACTTCATGGACCGCTTTGAATACTTGCCCCATCCCTCCCTGGCCGATGAAGTCCGTGATCACGTAAGGCCCCAAACGAAACTTGGTTTTGCCGTCGGCTAACTGGAACGCTTGATACTCGGTGATAGCCCGTTGCTCGATCAGTATGTCGCGAAGGATTTTGTCTTCGTCGACATTCGCTTGCTTCGCTTGTGCGCTGAGTATTTGGTGACGTTGCAGCCGCAGGCAGTATTCCCATTGCTCAGGGGAAACTAAACCGCTCGCCAGAACTGTTTGTTGAAATTGGGTTGTCATGCCCTTGGATTCCATCCGAGCGACTGCGCTTTCGTAAGTTCTTACTCAAACAAATTACAGGATACTGCAAAGACCGATGCATTCGAGTCAGAAGGCTTATCCCCGCTTCGCATGCTTTCTAGGTATCATGATAGCGTCGAAAAGGTATTGAGTTTATCCAGGAGATTCGGATGGATTTACAACTACGTGATCAAGTAGCGGTAATTACGGGTGGAGCAGCCGGAATCGGCTTGGCAACCGCTGAGCTTTTTCTGCGCGAGGGAGCCAAAGTCGCGATCTGGGATCGGGCTGCGAATACTCCTGAAATCGCAAGGAGCCTCGATACAACTCGATGCGGTCGCAGCTTCGGCTCGGTTGTCGATATCGGTTCGGAAGAACAAGTCCAATCAGCAGTACAAGCAACATTGCAGTCCTTTGGCCGTGTAGACCATGTCGTGCACTGCGCAGCGATTGGATCCTCAAAATTCGGATTTCCATTCACCAATGTCCCGACGGCAGATTGGAGACGCACGATTGAGGTCAATATCATAGGGATGGTCCATGTCGCTCATGCATTGGAAGGGCTCATGCGCAAAGCCGGCTCAGGCACCTTCGTCTTTCTCGGTTCCATCGCCGGCCAGATCGGTTCGCAAACCGATCCACCGTATAGCGCCAGCAAAGCCGCCACCATCAACTTCGCTCAATGCATGGCCAAAGACCTCGCGCCTCACGGAATCCGCGTCAACACCGTCTGCCCAGGGATGGTTCGCACCGGACTGAACGAATCCGTCTGGAAAGCTTGGTGGGACAAAACCCCCCCGGAGGAAAGGGTCTCGTACGATGTTTGGGCCAGCCGCAAAATTGAGCAGGTCATTCCGCTGAAGACTTGGCAGACGGCCCAAGACGTTGCAAACATGATCGTGTTCCTCTCCTCGAAATGCGCTTCGCAAGTCACGGGTCAAACGATCAATGTCGACGGCGGATGCGTGATGCACTGGTAATTACGTGATGCAGTGGTAATTACGTAGTGTATTGGCGATTAAGGGAGCCCCAAATCGCACTAAAATACTCAATGGCATTGAATCCGCCGTTAATTTCGGTGGTAGCATAAGAAACCCTTACGGTTCGGTGGCGAGGAGTAAGTCTCGCAAGGTCGTTCCGCGTCACAACTCCCGAGTGATGCCCTTGTTTTTGGAAGTACTTACTACTGCGAACTTTCTCAGCACCACCGATCCTGCGAACTGTGCCGGTAGAAGTACTTCCTAGCCGAACCACTTCTCGGAATGCCGGTGCTCAACTACATTGATGCCATCAATTGCCTACGCCTTTACATATCATGGCATCTATAAAACTATTCAAAGACTCGACGCTTTGGCCGAGAATTCGCCAAGCAACCGGTACCGTTTACGGTGACATCGGCACTTCTGTCCTCTACACAGTGATGGAGATGACGCGGGAGACGATCCTGCTGAAGCATCATGGCCAAGGGCATTCACATGCCGCTGCATTGGTAGAGTCAGGGGGAGTTGATCTGCTAAGTCAATCAGAGCTTCTTGGAAGCTTGAGTTTGATTTTCTGGGCGCTGATTTTCTTGACCGTCAAATACGACTTGATCGTGATGCGGGCGGATCATCGCGGCGAGGGTGGAACCTTTGCCCTCTTGAGTTTGCTCAAGGGATATACGGGGAAGGTGTTCGCCGCGGGCTTGATCAGTTTTCTGGTCGTTTGCGCAGCGGGCTTATTAGCAGCCGATGGAATCATCACACCGCCGGTAAGTATGTTGGGAGCTTTCGAACCGCTCGGGGTTACTTGGGCGGTTATCTTGACGCTGTTTTGTCTCGTCGTGCTTTTCAAGATGCAGTGGCGGGGTACGAGCAAGGTGGGTGGTTTGTTTGGTTGGTTCATGATTGCCGTTTGGTTTCCTTGGATTGCCCTGAAAGGGTTACCTTGGGTCATGGGGCATCCCGAAGTATTTTTCGCGATCAATCCGGTTTACGCAGTTCAGTTCTTGGTAAGTTTCCCTGGCATTGGGGCTTTGGTGATTCTCGGCGTGGTGGTTTTGGCGATCACGGGTGGGGAAGCGAAGTATGCAGACATCGGACACTTCTCCCGTTCGAGTGAATCGAAAGTAACGGGCGATGGGGGCATTGAACCGGAGCTTTCCGGACGCATCCCTGTGATGGCGTCGTGGTTTATGATCGTCTTGCCTTGTTTGATTCTTTGTTACGCAGGCCAGATCGCTTATATGCTCGATCAAGGTGTACCACCTCGAGCCAACACGTTCTATGCGTTGACCCCTAAGACCGGGAATGCGGATTTCGACAAGATCATCGGCATCATCGATGTTGCGATTTCAGCAGTCGCTGCGATCATTGCATCGCAAGCTTTGATTACCGGGATGTTCAGTATTGTTAAACAAGCGACAGTGGCAGGTTTTGTTCCGCGATTCCGAGTGTTTCATACCGATGAGCATGGAGAAGGCCAAGTCTACATACCGGCTGTGAACTGGGCTTTGTTTTTAGGATGCGTCGCCGTGACGCTGATGTTCAAGACTGCTACCAACCTAACGGCTGCCTATGGTGTTGCCGTTACCGGTTCGATGGCGATTACTTCGGTGATCATTTCCTACATAGCGTACTACCGCTGGCAGTGGAAATTGCCTTGGGTTCTGCTTGTGTTTGTTCCGTTCCTTATCATCGACTTCGCTTTCTTCGCAGCGAATCTCTTGAAGCTCGGTAGCGGTGGATACTTCCCTGTTCTGATCGCGATGGTCCTGATCATGATCATGCTTACTTGGCAGTGGGGCCGCAAATCGTTAGCATCCGCTTTCTATGCATTCGGTGTTCGCGAAGGCAAGCGAATCGAATGGCTTGTCTCGCTTCGTGATATGCTCGATGAACTGGAGATCACGATCCAAGAAAACTTGCCAGCTGCCAGATCGCTGATCAAAGGGCGAAGGCGTCTGGTCGAAAGCGATCGTGCAGCGGTCTTCTTGTGCTCGCGTCCGATCGAATCGGTCGATGACTACGTACCGGTCGTCATGCGAATCTTCCTCAAGAAATACGGCGTGCTCCCCGCCCAAGTCGTCTTCATGCACATCAACCAGACTTCCTTGGCTCGTTATCCAAGCGCTGAGCGATATCGGGTAAAGAAACTCGGGAATGACATACATTCGCTGGTAGCAAGCTACGGGTATATGGAACAACCCGATATCCGCAAGGCCTTGAAGGATAACCAAGATGCGGGCAGGTTAGCGATTGCAGCAGAACGATGGATTATCGAAGTCGGTGAAGAAGACATCATCGCGGATAAAGACCTTGGACTCCTGCAACGATTGCGAGTGTCCTTATTTAGCTGGATCCTCCGCCTATCGACTCCGGCTCACAAGTACCTCGGCTTGGTATACGATGCGGCGGTTTCGAAAGAACTCATCCCGGTGGTTTTTGGGAAACAAGGGACACGCATCACGTTGCCGGAACTTGAACTTGTTGAAACCACTCCGCAGCCAGCTCTAAAGAGGTAACTGAATCATGGCAAGCAATCCGGTTTGGATCAGCGGAGAGTTGCTTCAGTTGCAAGTACCAGCTCGATAGAGTCAGGATTCGATATGCAAACCGCACGGGCTTGGGTTCGAAATCTCTTACACCGAACAGTGTTAAGTAGTGGGTTCCGTTTGGTTCGGGCAAAGCCCTTCGAACGCTCCATCCGTCGCTGGGAACTAACTCACGAACCATTCTTCTTCGTCCAAGTCGGCGCGCACAACGGGATCACTTCAGATCCCTTTCACCGATTTCTAATCGAAGGCATCGCTTGGAACTCCGTGCTCATCGAACCGCAGACTCCCTGCGTCCAAGTCCTCCGCTCGGTATACAGCGACCGAGAGAACCTGCGCATCGTGCATGCCGCCGTTGGCCCTTCACAATCCCGGGGTACCACCGCTCCAAAGAGCACAGTCACGTTGTATAAGATTCGAGACGATGCGGTCGGATTACCCCATTGGGCAAATCAACTTGCGTCGCTTCGCTATGAGGTGATCGCAAGTCACCGAGATCGAATTCCCGATATCGAAAAGTGGATTGTCGCTGAAGAAGTACCCAGCCGTTCCCTTGCAGAAATCGTCGCCGAATCTGGGTTCTCACGGGTCGACCTATTGGCTTCCGATACCGAAGGATTCGATTATGAGGTTGTCCGGCAAATCCAAAATCTTCCCTCGCTCCCTCAGTTCGTCTACTACGAGCATTTGCATCTAAGCTCCGAGGAAGCGGCAGAATGTGTCGATTTCCTGCATCGACTTGGCTATCGAACCTCCGCCGTCAACAACGGGGACACCTTCGCGCAGCGAGCATCGAGCTGACCATAATCGGGCTAACCTTAAAGGTTTACCAGCAGCACAATGTCTTGACTTCGTTAGCGAGTCGCCACATGTCGAGCTTTTTCATAGTGATCTGTTGAATCACGTGCTATAATTCCGGTGATGTTTTCACCGAGAATTGATTCGAGCACACAAACGCTGGCGATTGTTCCTCTCCTATGATCCAATTGCTGAAACGCTGGAAAATGGCTTGGTCTCGCAGTGAATCTTTGCTGCTGAGCATATGCGTCGCCTGGATTGCCACTTTTCTCGATGTTCCGTCGGCAAGCTCCGGAGAAGTTCCACATCCAACTGGCCGCTTGGTGATCTATCCGCAGTCGCTGCACCCGAGTCCAAGGTATCCGGCTCAAGTCTCCGTTTTTTGGATAAAACCGGATGGAACTAGCCTTGATGTGACTCAGGCTCCTGAATTGAAACTGGTGCTCAAAGCAGCCGATTCGATCGGCGAACCATCGGATTTAGCTTCAACCGATTACGGCCCTCGCGGATTGAGACTTCAGACCGTCGATTCGACGTTGTTCTTGGAAACCTCTCCCGAAACAACGTCTCATCCTGCCACACCACTTGAGTTGCATGGGGAATTCCGTGGGCTGCTCGCCAAGAGTTCCGTTCATCCTAACCGGGACATCCCAGTTGCATTTACTCGCGAAGTCATCTCAACATTGACTCGCAGCGGATGTAATCTTGGGACTTGCCATGGAAATCTTCACGGCAAGGGTGGATTGCGATTGAGTCTTCGGGGAGATGACCCTGACTTTGACTACTACCGGTTAGCCGCCGAAATGGGGCAACGCCGCATTGACCTTTTCGATCCGCAAAAAAGTTTGCTGTTGCAAAAAGGAACGGCTACTGTCGCTCATCAAGGTGGCAAGCGATTCGGTCCCGAGGGTTTCGAGCACAAAGCTTTGATGGATTGGATTGCCGACGGAGCTCCGAAAAGCACCGCTCCTGAAATCGTCTCTCTCGAGGCATTCCCCCGCACGCAACATATGGCTCCCGATCAACGCCGTGCACGACTGTTGATCCAAGCTCATTACAACGATGGTTCCGTTCGAGATGTGACCCGTTGGTGCCGATTCGAACCGAGTATCCCGAACGGAGTTACCGTCGATGGCTCGGGGGTAGTTGATGTCAATCACGCGGTCGATCTTACTATCTCCGTAACCTACTTGAGCGCACGAACCGCCAGTCGCATTGTCTTCTTAGGGCAGCCGGGTGAGAGCTCCTTATCTTCCGAACGCATTGCACACCAACCCTTGGATGAGTCGATCTATGAACAATGTGCAGCGCTACAGATAAACCCATCAGGGCGGACGGATTCGAACGCCTTCTTGCGTCGACTGTTTATGGTCACCGTCGGGCGACTCCCAACTTCCGATGAGACGCTTGCTTATGAGCGAGATAACGATCCGATGCGCGATGAGCGTTGGGTAGACCGCCTCTTGGCCGACCCTGCCTTCGACTACGCTTGGGCGCTCCGCTGGAGCGATTTGCTTCGCAACGAAGACAAAGTGATGAGTTCTCACGGAGCCTATTTGCTCCACGAATGGCTTCGATCTCAAATCGCATCCGATCGCCCCATGAAGGAATGGATCGCTGAATTAGTTTCTAGCACTGGTAGTACTTACGAGAATCCACCCGCATCCTTCTACCGAACCCACCGCGATCCAGAAGTTGCCGCCGAATCGGTGGCCCAAGTCTTCTTAGGTGTCCGCATCCAGTGTGCAAAATGCCATAACCACCCCTTCGATCGCTGGAAGCAAGACGACTACTACGGCCTCGCTGCATACTTCACTACGGTAGAACGAAAACAGATCGACAACAAGCCGAACGATGCGCTCGACAAACATGTGATCACTGGAGATGAAGTCATTTCTTTAACGGGAAAGCCTCCAACGATCCGTCACCCAGGCCGCTCAAAAATGGTGCCTCCCACAGGTTTGCAATTCGAACACGAACGTCAGGATGCAACCAGTGCTGCAACCCGAACTCAAACCAGTGATGTAACCGATCAAGTAGGCAACGATCAGGTAGCCACCGATCAAGCCATTGCGAATGCGATCACCGAGGAGCAGAACAATGACGTCCTGAAGCAATTTGCACGATGGCTTACCGTCGAGAACCCAGCGATCGACGAGAACCTTGCGAATCGTATCTGGTACCAGTACTTCGGACGCGGCATCGTCGAGCCCCCCGATGACTTTCGTGAGTCCAATCCGCCGAGCAACCCTGAATTGCTCCACGGAATCACCGAAGAGTTTCGCGCAAGCAACTTCTCATTGAAACAATTCTCGCGAACGTTGCTTTTGAGCTCGGCCTTCGCGAGAGATGCGGGGACGGAAACATCAGATGAAAACATCTTGCCTTCCAATCCCTACTTCGCCTCGTACACGATTCGGCGAATCGCTGCTGAACCTTTGATGGACGCCATCAGCGATGTTACCGGCGTTCCCACCAAATTGCGTACGGGAGATGAAGCCCACAGTGAAGTGTTATCGGCAATGCGAATGCCGGGCGTACCAAAGAAGCCCGGGTTTCTGACGACGTTCGGCAAGCCGAATCGGCTTCTGGTCTGTGAGTGCGAACGTTCCAACCAGATATCGCTAGGTCAATCACTTGCAATGGCAAATGGTTTAGAAGTCCGCGACAAACTGACCGCTGCGAACAATCGACTCAATGACTTGCAAAACATCTCTCCCGAAGAAGCGATCGAGGAATTGTTTCTTACCGCTTTGTGTCGCCACCCATCGACCAAAGAACGCGAAGGAGCTTTAAACCTGATCCAGTCCGCACAAGACAAACGGGCTGCTTTCGAAGATCTTCTGTGGGCGTTACTCAACAGCAAAGAGTTCATGACTCTTCGATAAAGCCAGATAAATCAATAACTAGATAAATCAATAATCGGATACATCGACTTACCAAACGAGAATCACCGATGGCAATTGGATGCAAAGAATTTCAACGCAGCATGAACCGCCGCAGTTGCTTGCTCAGCGCAAGCCTATGGGGACTCGGAAGTGCGGGATTGTTCGGCGTTCCAGGATTAAGTGGTGGTGCGGGATTCCCAGGAGGAAATCGAGCTTTTGGCGCAGAGTCCAAGCCGAGTCGGGCGAGGGCGAAAAGCGTTATCTTTCTGCATCAATACGGAGGCCCAAGTCATATCGATACATTCGATATGAAACCGATGGCGGCTGATGGTATTCGCGGTGAGTTCCAACCGATCAGCAGTGCTGTTTCAGGTTCCCCAGTCTGTGAATACCTTCCACGCTGGGGCAAGCAATTGGATCGCTGGGCACAAATCCGCAGTGTGCACCACGACATGAAAAACCATAATCCAGCTTGTTATTACTCCCTCACCGGTAAACGCCCCCCAACGGATGACATCCGTTTGCGAGATACTTTGGAACTGTTCCCTGCGTTTGGTTCAAGCGTTGCGAAATTTTCCGAGCCAGCTCCCGGCGTACCGACCTTCGTCTCTTATCCACACGTCTTGCGCGATGGAGCAATCGCACCTGGGCAGCACGCGAGTTTTCTTGGAAAGCAGTTCGATCCTTATTTCTTCCAAGCCGATCCGAACTCTTCTGAATTCGGATTGCCTGAGCTTCAATTACCCTCCAACCTTGATCTTGCTCGCCTTGAACGTCGCAGGGAACTAGTGGAACTGATCGATCAACAACAACGATTGGTTGAACGCTCGAACGACGCGAAGGGACTCGATGTCCTTCAACAACAAGCCTTGCGAATCCTCTCCTCCACAGGTCTGCGCGACGCGTTGGACTTGAGCCGAGAAGATGCGGCATTGCGCGATGCTTATGGCCGAACCACCTACGGGCAATCCTGTTTGCTCGCGCGGCGATTAGTTCAATCCGGTGTGCGATTCGTAACGGTTTACTTTTCTCAAAGCATCGGTGGCAAAGGAAGCGAAGGTTGGGACACACACCAGGAAAACTTTAAAGACCTTCGCGAACGACTCTTACCGATGACCGATCAAACCGTTCCTACTTTGATCGAAGATCTACAAAACCATGGCATGCTCGATGATACCTTGGTGCTCTGGATGGGGGAATTTGGACGAAGTCCACAAGTGGGAGACAGAGACGGTAAAGGACGCGGACATTGGCCAGACTGCTATACCGTTATGATGGCAGGAGGTGGCGTGCAGGGTGGAGCTATCTTTGGGCAGAGCGATGCCAAGGGAGCCTATCCAGCAAGTGACCCAGTTGGCCCTGAAGACATCGCCGCGACCCTCTATTGGGCTTTGGGGATCGATCCCCACGCCGAAGTCTTCGACACTCAAAATCGTCCACTGGCGATCTCCACCGGAGATCCCATCGAGCGAATTTTCTACTAAAGTCAATCATTCGGCATTTCCAATTATCACTTGCTTCCGGAGAGCAATATGCTTCGCTTTGGATTGATGGCGCTGGCCCTATTCATCGGCTTACTACTGCCATGCGTGAATTGCGATGGACAAGATCAAGTCCCTGCGATCCGTACCATGAGCTTTAATATCCGCTATGGAACGGCCAACGATGGAATCAATCGATGGGATTTGCGCAAGGAGTTTCTGATTGAAACCATTCAAGCTTACTCTCCTGATTTGCTTGGTACGCAAGAGACCCTTGCGAGCCAACGGGATTACCTGTCTGAATCGCTGCCAGGCTATGGTGCTGTTGGGGTCGGACGCGATGATGGAAAACTAAAAGGGGAAATGGCGGCGTTGTTCTACCGAACCGATCGATTCGAAGAGCTTGAGCAAGGTCATTTTTGGTTAAGCACAACACCACTTGAGGTCGGTAGCAAAGGGTGGGATGCGGCGCTGCCTCGTATTGCGACTTGGGTCAAATTGCGGGATCGCCGGGACCCGAATGCGACACCGATCCTTTTCCTCAACGCCCACCTTGATCACCAAGGCAAAACAGCCCGCGCGGAGAGTACTTCGCTGATTCGACGCAAGCTACAGGAGCTCGGTCGTGAATGCCGATGGATTATCACCGGTGACTTTAATGCAGATCCTAATGAGTCTCCTTACGCGAATCTCTTCGGTCAAAAGGAAATTGATGGACGCAACATTCGTGACACCCACCGAGCGTTTAGACCTACCATCGAACAAGCCGAGGGTACTTTTTCATCGTTTGTGGAAAGCAATCGCAATGGCTCTCGCATCGATTGGATCGGGTGCACAGATGAATTCGATGTGCGTGTTGCCGGAATCGATCGCACTGCTCGCGACGGACGAACACCTTCCGATCATTTCCCCGTCTTTGCGACGTTAAGGCCTCGGTCTTCAACTTCATCAACCGATTTGCGTATCTTGACCTACAACATTCATCACGGAGAAGGGACAGACGGCAAAACATCTTTAGAGCGAATTGCCAAGGTTATACGAGACGCCGATCCCGACTTGGTTGCTCTTCAAGAGGTTGACCAAGGTGTTTCCCGCAGTGGGTCGGTCGCACAAATGGAAGCGATTGCGGCGATGACGGGTTACTACGGCGTGTTTGCCAAAGCGATTGATTTCGGAGGGGGAGAATACGGGCAAGCGATTCTCAGTCGTTGGCCTATCGCCGAACAAAAGACAATAGAATTAACGCGACGCGAAGGTAGGGAGAATCGAATCGCTCTTTCGGCGGATGTGGTTTCAGAGTTTGGAAAGCTGCGATTCGTCGGAACCCACTTCGAGCATGCTCAAGCCGATTTACGGCAAGCTCAGGCTTCGTTCTTGGCGAAGCAGTTAGAGTCGGAACTTACGGGAGCGACTAGCGTGGATTTATGTGTTCTAGCTGGAGATTTGAACGATACCCCTGAGAGCTTGACTTTGGCAGAATTCAATGGCTGGCATCGTGATCCAGCGGTGAACAATCCAGGAAAGTCACTTGCTAGTTTTCCATCGAGTGGTCCCGAGACACGGATCGATTATGTTATGCTTGCTCCATCGACCCCGTGGATTCTCCAAGCGTGCGAGGTTGTCCCTGAAGAGGTCGCATCAGATCACAGACCGGTGCTTACTGTGATACGTCGCAAGCCATAGTTGCTTAATCAAACATGCCGTGCAGATACCATCGGCGTGTATTCATGTCTTCATAAATCCACCACCACTGACCGGTTTCAAGCACAATTCGGAAGTAGTTACGGCGAAGAGTTGGGCCAGACCACCACTGGCTCTCGATTCGCTCTGGTCCGTAAGCCGCGATGATCTGTGCAATCTGTGCGGTATTACTCTGTGCTGCCTGCGAATTAGTTGTCGCGGCATGCTCGGGCGCGAGCCGCAGTTGCTTGGGTTCCCCGGAAGCATGAGCGCTGATCTGTATTTCAATCGGTTCGTCTAAAAGATACGAAGGGCGTGACCAAGCCGCGTCTGTGCTGGGAACAATCCCGTTGGAATTGCGAAAATCATGAATCGGTTTCTTTCGTAGTTTCCGCTCGATCGATTGATCGTTACCATCGACCCGTATCCCAGTAAGAGGACGGATTTTGGTCTGGAGTTCTGGCAGCGGATTCGAGAGGAGCGAAGCGCTTACGACTCGGTCGCGACCGAGTCGTGCTGCAAGTCCATCGATGAGTTTCGCTGCCTCGTGTCGGTACTTCAAAGACTCGCATTCAAAGAGCTCGTGCTGTTGCCAACGCATCGGAGCTGTCCAAGCTGCTTGAACGCTGACTTGGCGAATACCGAGTTGCTTGTTCAACTTGGGTGGATTGCGTTCTAGGCAGCCTCGAATGAGCCACAGCAAGTGTTCGGGGTCTCGGCTAGCTTGAAACATCCCGAGTTGAATCATATGTGCCCGGGTCGCAGGTGCATCGTTAGATTCCGATTGCAACGTTGTGGTTTCGATCGCCAGCCGTACTAGCAATCTCCAGACCCCGTGTTCGAGCGATTCAAGTCGACGACAAAGTTGGTAGATAGATTGTTCGAGGATTTCCTCCAAGTGACGCATCTGAAAAATGGGATGCTCAAGATCGACGATTGCCTCCATCGGTTCTCCCGCGTGACGAACCGAGATCGGCTCGGGGCGTACCGCTATCGTTTGATCGATTCGCTCGAGGAGTTGCGGACCGAAACGAGAAGTAAGCGACAATCGGGGTAACTGAAGCAATGCTCCGATTCGACGAATTCCCAACCGATGCAACTTGGCTGCTACATCAATGCTCAATCGAAGTGACTCAATAGGATACGAACCGAAAAACTCTCCTGGCGGTTGGAGTTGATCGATGCTCTCACATCGCGGATCGAGTTCAAGCGTACCGGCTAACGAGCAATTCGCTTGCTCGACTTGCAACATCCAATCGGGTACTTGTTTGCGTTTGGAGTAGTTCGCGATTGCCCAAGCTTGTCCGACAGTGGTGCCGATTCCTACACATCCAAAATATCCGTTGCGAACCAACCAGCGTTGAAGTGTCATCGCCAGAGCGGTTTCTCCACCGAACCAAGAGTCCAATCCGGTGATATCCATCAAGATCGACTGTGGTTCCAGCAAAGAGCGACCGCACCAGAGCTGTTTATCGAGTCCTTCTACCCCAACGAGAGGACTGAACTCCATGAGCTTTTCGGCGAGGCAATAGAGGTCTTCGATATCGAGTTGTGAATCGTGTTCCAGCCATTGTAATTGGTTCTCTGGGAGAATGCTCAGTACAGACCGAGCTTGAGAGGCCGTCATACCTGGAAGCACTCCAGCATGGCGAGCCGTAGCATTGGCCGCAGCGATGATGCGTCCCCGGCGAGCGTCTTGGGTTACGAAGAGAGCAGCGCGTTGGGGTTGCGGATCCTCAGCCTGCCGCCACGTCTCGGCGGCGAGCCGCTGCCATGGCCAATTGGGAAGCCAGATGCACAGTACTCTCCGCTGGCGTTCGGTCTTGTGCAAGCTTTCGGTCATGGGTGATATCTGCCTCTTGCTGGTATTCTACCCAATCCCCATCGGAACCAATCCCCAATTGAACCCGTTTTCCTATACGGCCACCAGGTGCGCGTTGAAGTACGAAATCGAACCAACGGGGCGAAATCCCTCGCACTTTCTGCGAAGAAGCGAAGCCGCCAGTTGTACTTCCGGAAAAAGCATTCGCAGATGTTGCAGGGTTCGGAGCCAACGATCGCAACTGCCACTGAACCTCGGCCCAACTCGGATAACGCTTGGCCATCACGCGGTCCCTCAGAAAAATTCCTAACCCACCGCCATTCTCGACTGCCAACTGCCAACGACGAGCAACGCGATCATCCAGACGGTCTACAGATGCGATTAAAGCCCCAACCGCTCGGCTTCGCAACGCTTGATCAATCCCCCATATCCAATCGGCACCTTGATCAGGACGAATCAAAATCACTCGTTCAAGTGGTATTTGCATTGCGCGTAGGGCAGGAGCCGACCAAGACAATTGCGTATCGACCATTACAAGGTATTTTCCGGTCGCAAGCCATTCTCGGCTAATCCGCAACGCAGCGCACAGCAGACCCGAACCACGCGTTAACACCTGTCTGGCTCTAGACGAACCCGAGAGCCTTGAGGAAAGCAAGCTCGGTCCCTGGTCGGTCAACAACTCTAATAGACTTCCTGCGAGCAGCCCTCGCGAAGGTAAACAAGCATCGAGGGAGGGCGATCCGCTCGAGACGCTTTTTGCGTGTGAGCGATTAGAGGTCTGGAGCGTGCGAATCTCTTGCGCTAGCTCCCGCAGCACATCTGTCCGATTCACCGGCTCCGCCTGCATCGCAGACGCACCGCGAACGGAAACGTTGAAACTCGCGGTGTCGGATTGCAGGATATCTTCGAACATGATTATCAATGCTAGCACTCTTAAGTTTACGCGTCCAAGATTTTCCCTTAGAGTTTCCGGGGTATGTCTTTGGGGCGGGTGTCCTTGCGGGGAAGTGGAAGGCATCAGGAAGCCGTACTGGGCAATTAGTAGAACCAAGGGGTGTGACACCTCTGGTCACTGCGCGAAGGATTTTGAACAAAAAACAAAATTGTCAGTGGGGCTTAAAATCTCATTAAAGGCTTGACACGGGAAGCTAAATTCACCAAGATGATCTCGGGCGGAAGATGGTTTCAACTTATCCTAATTCAGAGCAAGGCAAAGACTCATGGGACATTCGATCCGCTACGCAGGCCCGTGTCCAAATTGCTCGCTCGCAATGTTCGTGACGCTTGCACCCCCGCTGCCATCCGAAGAAAAAAGAGCTGTTGTCTGCCACGGATGCGGAGCCAGGTGGCGACTGGACTCAACCGTTCCACTTGCAAACGCCAACCGCCACTCTTCCGTCCCGGCGAGCTCAGCGAATTCATTTCTGGACCAAAAAGTCGATCTTCTCCTCGAAGCTGCTGATGCGCAGCTCTCGAGCGAAAATCCTGTCGCGTAACCTCTCCAAGCCCCGACTCGACTGTCCCCATCGCCCGAACCATCGGAAGGCTGTCCCATCCGAGCGACTAAAACACTAAGTTCCTTGGGAGTTTTAGTGCCTTCTATTGATTTTTACCGGTCTTGCAGCGCCGTGCTCGTGCGCAGCAAAACCGTGCTCGTGCTCAGTGAAACGGTGCTCGTGCTCGTAATCGAAAGCAGCCTGTAGTACTGTTATATTCGTTCGATACACGACCTACCTCTGAATGCAACTGAACTGGTCCAGTTATCCGATCACGATCACGATCACGAGCACGAGCAGGAGCAGGAGCAGGAGCAGGAGCAGGAGCAGGAGCAGGAGCAGGAGCAGGAGCAGGAGCAGGAGCAGGAGCAGGAGCAGGAGCAGGAGCAGGAGCAGGAGCAGGAGC
>JBJONT010000245.1:0-3397 GCA_046051705.1 Planctomycetota bacterium
CTCGTGTCCTCATTGCGCTAACAACGACACAAGGCAAACATGATGGCAGCTTTGATCAACCTGCGAGCTATGATGTTTTTGTACTTGGTAAGCTTGGCCCTGAGAAGCGAGGGAATCTATACCTGCACTTATCAACCTTGCGAAAGCCCCAGACACTTCGGCTCATTTAAAGAGAGATATAGCTGACGCACTCAGATGCATTCGCGAAACAGACTCACCCTCCCCACACCCCGGCATGCGGGTCCGCACCGGGCGGTTCAGCGAACCAAGTGTGCGTCATTCCAACGCAGCTTGCGATCGCCTTGGCGATGTGCAAAAACCCCTTGCGACTCTTGCCGCATCGGCCCCGCCTCTCTGCGCGGGACGTTCGCCCTCGCGAAGTCGTCTTCACCTCATGCTTGTTCTCCTGAAGTTACCATTTGGTATACTAATCTCCTGGAGATTCTTATCTCGCACAGCGGACTTGTCCAATGTGAACGGCACCCCAAAAACTCAATGCCCGAATCCATGATTCATTCCGCCGCCGGGTGAGTCGAAACGTATTGCGAAAGGTTGTTGGTTTGCAAGTAACGATCCGAGAGTACACCCCAGCAGATGCAGAGAAGGTTTTTGCGCTTCGAAAAGATCCTCGACTTCGTGGCATGCAGTACGCTCCATCCATACTTGAGAGTCCTGCGTCGCAAACTGCCTTATTTCAACCCGGCCCTGATATTCCCAGAAACGGTTGGATGTGTTCATGCATACTTGTGGACGGAAATTTTGCTGGTCACATTTCGCAGATATATTCGACTTTCGGCGTAAGCGACACGAATGTGTTACTAGGGTGGAATATCGTGCCCGAGTTATGGGGACGCAAAATTATGGTTCGTGCACTGGAACTGCTATTCTCAACAAGATTTGAATCGCAACCCAGGCTTGTTTTCATCGCTTGCTGTTTCGCTTCAAACAACCGATGTTTGCGAGTAATTGAAAAACTTGGCTTCAGAGCTGACCGACTTACTTTCCTGGAACGACTTTCTCACTTTAGGATGACCTGGGGCCGTGAGCGTGTTGTAAAGTACCGACTTGATTTTGACTTGTGGCAGAATCGAAATCCCCAAAACTATCAGTAATCGGGGTAGGGAAACCCGTTTCTAAACACCCGCCCCACACCACCACGGCATGCGGGTCCGCAATCATCTTCGTGGTCTTCCCTTTCGATATTCCAAGCCAAAACGGACTTGCGCTTCCGACCATCTCTCTGTTCTTGTACAAGAGAAACAAACCACGATGCATCCCGAGTTAGAAACGCTCATTTATGAATTCCGAGACCGGCAAGATCTCGCAGTTGATTTCCTGCATCGATCACTTGGGATTCCGATACCTACAACAACCTTCAAGTGGGTACAGTATTGTAGAGATCACAGCCAAACCCTTGCAAAGTTCTGCAATCAAGAAGGCGTTAAATTGATTCCCCATGGAAACGGCATCAAGGTGATACATCCTGATTTTCAAATCGATTTCGATTACGGACCTGGAGGCGAGATCGATTGCTTTGACGTATGGCGACTTGCGATTTTCCGTCATATGTCACATCATCGTCCCAACCCTATCGGGCCCTATGACGATATAAGTAGATGGATTGAAGAAGCGGTAAACGCGAGGGAACTGATCGTCGTACCAGAAACCACGGAGAGTATTTTCCGTCACCCGAGGCGGCTACGGTTTCGCAAAGACTTCGATAAGATCATGAGGAGCAATCATTCATGAACATCTACGGGTTCGATTCGATCGCTGGATTGCTTGATGATACCGGATACCTTTTCAAGTTGATTGCCAACGAGAGGGGAGTTGTTCTATTCCCTCATACGATCGAGCATCGAGACAGCGCGCAACCTGGAATCGTCTACGCAGATGATTCCCGGGGCAACGCACTAGCGGCCATGGTAAAACCCAACCTGATCGAGTTTCGGCAACACCGCGACTTCTTGGACCAACGTGTTTTGAATATTGTAGGACGGATTCTCGAGCTGCAAGAGTTTGCCTTCGCTCGGAACTTCGCAGTCACTTACCAAGCTCGTGTCCTAATTGCGCTAAAGACGACACAAGGCTTGAATCAAGCGGACGACTAGATCTCGACTGTCGCGAGACTAACTCGTGAGGTTGCCTCCGGACTCTCAGAGAGCAACCGGAGAGGTTGAGATTGCGTCGAAGAGTATCTCGGAGAGTGGTTCTTGTGAGGGTTTCTCTTCCGCAATTGAACTTAAGGTATCAAACTCAGCTTGACCCTCCGGTTATACCGGCAGGCCGACGCTTCAAAACGCAGGCCTGTTTGCGTTTCTAGGCAGTATTTTCATGTGGTTTGCACACGTGGTGCGGGTTGTGGTCCCGTTGGCCCCAGGGCGGCGCTACGCTCTGCCCTGGGCTAACTCATCTTGCCCCGTTGGGGCAATGGAACTGTCCAGGTGAGTTCACCTATGCAGAAAAGCACCGTTTATCCGGTCCGCATTGCGGGGACGAAGTATGGTCGATGTTCTCCTGCAAGAAACAAACTGCATCCAAGTCTTTTTTGGCAATGCCCACGATGCTGGCATCCGCTACACCAAACGCTCAACTACCTGTCACCTGAAGAATTTGAGCGAAAAAATATCACCCAAAAAGCCGCGTAAAACAAATGGGCTGGAGTCCGCCAATCCTGGACTATCGCTATTTGTTTTTGGTTGTGCCCAACGGTTGTATAGATGCTGCCCTGCCTGGGCTTTGAGTGCCGGGCGACAAACACAAAAGATAGCATTACCCGTGAGCACCTAAAAGCGCCCACTGACAACTGAAGGTGCATCGCAAATTGCGTCAAGAGAAACGGGCTGCAACGAAACAAGTTGCCCAGCGGCTTGGAAGCGATTACAACAAAAGTATTTTCTCGAAAGTTAAACCTTCGTCACGCGACGCGGCGAACTCCCCGTACAAGATGCCTTTACATAACCCATAACTATTAAGATTCTCCCAGATGGCCTTAATCGTTCATGAAGAGTCTCTTGTAGGATCGGGAAAATCACGTCCCTTGTCATAGACCCAGTCGGAGCAATTTTGTGATGACCGCTTCAATGCACCAAACGCCAGAGATTGCAAAAAAACCTCTCGCACTCCCCAGTGCCTATAAACTCATCTCATCATGGATTTGCCAATTGGGGTGCATTGGAGTTCTTTTTCTGCCATTCGTGAGCATATCCTGCACAGATGTGGATTACAGTTACTTCCATCAGAAAGGGTGGCGAACTTACAACGGATTTCAACTAGCTTGTGAACCCGTCACAAATCATTTTTCTCCGCAAGCCGAAGGGATTAGCAAAACCAAGCCGAGCGAAAAAGACTTAGCTACCAAGCTCGATTCCTCAACGATCCTGTACGTTCCTACACT
>JBJONT010000246.1:0-4139 GCA_046051705.1 Planctomycetota bacterium
CTGGGTTGGAGCAACAAGCGGAGTTGATGGGTGGCAGGGCAGGGGTCTTGCCCGATGATGCGATGTTGCGTGAGCAATTCGAGCGAGCTTTGTTGGCTGGGGATGAAGAGCAATGCCGCAAGGTGATCAGTTCGTGGTATACGTTAAACGGCGGCATGGTTTCGGTGGCTGACGAGTTACTCGCTCCGACGTTCCATGCGATCGGTGAGTTGTGGGAGTGTGGTCGAGCGGATGTGTATCAAGAGCGCCGTGGGTGCGAGATTTGCATTCGTTTGATCCATGAGTTGCGGCGATTGGTATGCGAACCTGCGAGCGATGCGCCGTTGGCGATGGGTGGAACATCCGAGGGGGATCACTATCAAGTCGCAAATCAGTTGATTGAGATTATTTTCCGCGAGGCTGGTTGGCGCACGATCAGTTTAGGATCGGGTGTACCTTTTTCGAGTTTGCTTTCGGCGATCGAACGGTATCGTCCGAAGGTGTTTTGGTTGAGTGTTTCGTACGTTGCGGATGAAGCTGTGTTTTTGAAACAGTTCCAAG
This sequence comes from Planctomycetota bacterium, assembly GCA_046051705.1. Classification (GTDB taxonomy): domain Bacteria; phylum Planctomycetota; class Planctomycetia; order Pirellulales; family Pirellulaceae; genus JBKCUI01. Next base: position 541 of record JBJONT010000246.1, read on the forward strand.
ATTTCGCGATGTCGGTTCCGGCGGGGACGATGTTGGTCGTTGGAGGTCGTTGTTTGACGGAAGCTTTGCGACGGAAGATGCAGTTTTCGGCTTATTGCGATAGTCTACGTCAGCTTTCTATGTTGGCTCGCAACCTGCAAGCGACTTGATCACAGCTCGACTGCTGAGATTCCTGGGCTTTTGTTTACTGGGTTTCTGCTTCACTGCGTTTCTGCTTCACTGCGTTTCTGCTTCGCTGGGTCTTCTGCTTCGCTGGGTCTTCTGCTTCACGGGGTCTTCTGCTTCACGGGGTCTTCTGCTTCACTGGGCTCGGTTTTGGGTTAAGATAAACGCTGTGTTTTTGCGCGTTGAGTGAAGCTTGCGTGATGTTATCAGCGAACTGATAAGCGGTGGTAGAGCCCGATAAGCGGTGGTAAAGTCCGAGAAGCGGTGGTAGAGATGGATCAGGAATCGGGGGCGATTGTACAACCGACAGGTTCGTCCTCGGCTCGTCGCGCATTCTTGCGATCGTTGGGAGGCGGTTTCGGCGCACTGGCTTGTGATGCTCTTGCGAGTCGTTGGCACGGCGTTGGTGGTTTGACTGGCGGTAGTCTGTTAGGCCCTGGTCTGTTAGGCAATCGTGTATATGGATCAGAGGTCGAGGGGATTGATCCGATGAACCCCATGCGGGTGCGTAAAGGGGACTTTGCGGCCAAGGCCAAGAGTGTGATTTTCTTGTTCATGGTCGGTGGGCCATCGCAGATCGATACATTCGATTACAAGCCGGAGTTAAGCAAGCTCGATGGCAAGGGGGTACCAGAGTCGCTTCGTCGGGCTTTGGAGGGTACCAAACATGCGAATGTGTTTCATGGGTGTGATGACCAATTGCTTGGTAGTCCGTTCGGATTTCAGCAATACGGGCAGACGGGGATGTGGGTCAGCGAGTTGATGCCACATACAGCGAAGGTGGTTGATGATTTGTGTTTTGTGCATTCGATGCAAGCCGATTCGAACAATCATGCGCCGGCGAGTTATCAGTTACATACGGGGGATATTCGGGCGGGGAAGGCGAGTTTAGGGTCGTGGGTGACTTATGGGTTGGGTTCGGAGTCGGAGGAGTTGCCTGGCTACGTGGTGTTATTTGATGCCGGTCCGCTTGGGGGTGCCGCGAATTACACCAATGGATTTCTCCCTCCGGCATTTCAGCCGACGCGATTTCGTTCGACGAAACCACCGCTGTTTCATTTGAGTCCGATGAGTGGATTTGTTCAGGGGCAGCGAGAATCGTTGGATTTGCTCGGCAAGCTCAATGGGATGCATTTATCGCAGGTGCGAGCAGAGAGTGAGTTGGCTGGGGGCGAGTTTGAAGCGAGGCTTGCCACGTACGAGTTGGCTTATCGAATGCAATCGAGTGCGATGCGTGTTGCCGACTTGGAGAGTGAGCCGGCGCATATTCATGCGTTGTATGGCGTGGATGATCCCGAGGAGAGGACACAGAGTTTCTCGCGGAAGTGTTTATTGGCGAGGAGGCTGGTGGAAAGTGGAGTTCGATTCGTGCAGCTTTACGATATGCCCGACAAAGATGGATGGGATGCGCATGCGAAGTTGGTAGAGAATCATGTTCCGAGAGCGAAGTGGACCGATAAAGGGGTGGCGGGGTTGATTACCGATTTGAAGCAACGCGGGTTGCTTGATTCGACTTTGGTGATTTGGGCGAGTGAGTTCGGGCGTACGCCGATGAAGCAGGGGGATATGGGTCGGCAGCACAATGCGGCGGGATTTACGATCTGGATGGCGGGTGGGGGAATTCGGCCTGGGGTGCGATTAGGTGCGACTGATGAGATTGGATTGATGGCTGTGGAGCGTCCTGTTCAGTTTCGGGACTTACATGCGACGATCCTGACTTGTTTGGGGCTTGATTATGAAGGGCTCTCCTATGAAGTCAGTGGGCGGGACGAGAGGATTACAGGGGTGGCGGGTACCGCAAAGCCGCTTGCGGAGGTCTTGCTGTGAGAAGTGTTCTTTGTTGGTGGCTCGCGGTGTGCTTGAGCTTGTCGATTGAGATGGCTCAGGATGTTCGGGGGCAGGAGGTTCGGGAGCAGGGTAGTCGGGGGCAGTGGAGCGATGACGAGCGGATGTCGTTATGGTCGCTCAAGCCTGTGGTGGCTCCGCAGATTGGTGAGCAGACACCGGGGTTAGTGCGTGCGTTGGAGTTCGGAGGTGGAGTTGAGCCGGTAGACGCTTTGGTTGAAGCGGACGAGTTCGAATTGCGAGGATTGAGCAAACCGCAATTATTGCAACGGCTAACGTTGGATTTGATCGGTTTGCGAGCGACGGTGGATGAAGTCAACGCGTTTCTTGCCGATGATTCGATCGGGGCTTATGAGCGTCAGGTCGATCGTTTGTTGGGTGATCCGAGGTTTGGAGAGCATTGGGCTAGGATGTGGCTTGATGTAGTCCGGTACAGCGACAGCAACGGGTTTGATTGGGATGAGTTTCGCAAGGAAGCATGGCGCTATAGGGACTTTGTCGTCCAAGCGTTCAATGACGATTTACCTTATGACACGTTCATGACGTGGCAGTTGGCGGGAGATGAGTTAGCTGGCGAGGCGTTGGTGCGGGGGGCGCCGGCCAGTGCGCTTGAGCGGGATCAGTTGATAGCGACCGGTTATATGAGGTTAGGTCCGTACGATAATGCTGCGAAGTTGTTTAACGAGCAGGATCGGGCCAGGGTGGAGTTATTAGCCGACTTAACGGAGACGACCGGTTCGGCGTTTCTAGGGCTGACTTTGTCGTGTTGTCGGTGTCATGATCACAAGACCGATCCTTTGACGCAGGTCGATCATTATCGCTTTCGGGCGTTTTTTGCAGCGACGGAGTTTGCGGATGCGCTGAGCATATCGGTATCGGGAGGGGCCGATACGGCTAATGGCGAAGCGGCCCCTGCGGAGCGTCAGGTGGGTTTGTTGATGAGTGATAAAGTCGATGGAGTTGAAGCGATACGAGTTTTCAAGCAGGGGGATCACCGTTATGCGATGGAGGAAGTAACGGTAGGGTTTCCGAGTGTGTTGGGTGAGGGTGAGGTTGTGGTGGAGGTTCCTGCGCATGGCAAGACGACGGGTCGTCGATTGGCATTAGCGAAGTGGATTGCGGACCCAGCGAATCCTTGGACAGCTCGGGTGTACGTCAATCGAGTGTGGCAGCAGCTTTTCGGGCGGGGGATCGTCTCGACACCGAATGATTTTGGGATCACCGGTGGGTCGCCCAACACGCAGGGGTTGTTGGATCATTTAGCGAGCGAGTTTGTGGGTGGAGGTTGGTCGACCAAGGGGTTGATACGGCGGATAGTTCTGTCGGTGGAGTATCGGCGGGCCGGTGGGGCTCAGCGCGTGGTGCGGCGGCTCAGTGCAGAGCAGATGCGGGACGTGTTGTTGCAGGTCACCGGTTTGTTGAATCATCGGATGGGTGGACCTGCGGTGTGGCCGGAGGTGGATCAAGATGTATTGAAAGCCAATCCGGCGGTACTTGATGATAACGAGACGAAGACGAAGGGTTGGTATCCTTCGCCGAAGAGCGAGCAGACGGTGCGCAGTTTGTATTTGATTCAGAAGCGGACGATA
>JBJONT010000247.1:0-24515 GCA_046051705.1 Planctomycetota bacterium
GAAGCGTCAATGTCGCGACGCATCGTGTCGATACTGGTCAATAACCGACGTCGATCTTTGAGTCGATCAAGACCAATGCTTTGCAACTTCATGTTCTCCATCCCCGGACCATCGGGCTTGAATGCAGAGTATGCAGCTCCCAAGAATCCTGCTTCGCCCGAATTCGACCAAGGGCCATGCTGGGTTTTTGCAGCAAGCCCAACAAAGGGAGGGACAGCCGGATCAACCGATCCTTGCAACCGTGCTACCGCTGATCCAATCGATGGACGCCCTCCCAGAGCCTTCAAGTCATCAGGAAACCAACCACTCATGCACTGATGAGATTCATGGCGATCTTTGCATCCCACTACAGATCGAATGATCGCGGCTTTGTCCATCCGTTGCGCAAGCTGCGGAAATACTTCGCAGATATCAATTCCAGGTACGTTGGTTGATATAGGTGAGAATTCGCCTCGAATCTCCGAAGGAGCCTCGGTCTTGATGTCCCACATATCTTGATGCGGAGGACCACCACCAAGGAAAATATTGATCAAGCCTTTGTGGGAATTCTTTTTCCCAGCCGCTTCTTCCGCACGCAGTAAGTCAGCAAGCGTAAAGCCACCAAAGCCGAAGCAGAGAGACCCAGCGGAAATAAAATTCCGACGGGATAAACCGCTACACATTTTTTGAGAACCGCCAAGGAATTGGAGCATGGCACGATTCCTGTTAGGAAGGGGCAGGGGTGGGATGGGTGGGAACCCGTAAATCGGCTTATTCGAACAACAGGACGTTGCGACCGATAATGGGGTTAGGATTATCACCGACGCGCTGCAACGCGGTTTCAATCCTCTTTATATTATGGATCGATCGGGTGGGCTGGTGCAAGTCCGGGAGAGAAGGAAACCATCAAATAGAGGGGTTAGCGAAAATGGGTAGGAAAGTATCGGTTTTGCCGATTTTGCCATTGTTTTTGTTCTTCGCGTTCGTATTCGACGGGATTAGACACACAGCCCACGGCGACGAGAAAAACCGACGTGAAACCGCCGTTCGCCAAGATAGACAGAACCTCACCGGGGACGCTCGCTGGTTGTATAACGATGTCGAAAGCGGGTTTCTCGCCGCCAAAAAACTCGATAAACCTCTGCTGATCGTCCTTCGATGCGTTCCCTGCAAAGCCTGCACCGGGATCGACGAGAGCGTGCTTCACGCAAAACAACTGCAAAGCCTACTCGACGATTTTGTTTGCGTTCGATTGATCAACGCCAATGCAATCGACTTGTCCAAGTTCCAATTCGACTACGACTTGTCTTTCTCAACTCTCATTTTCCATCCCGACGGAACCCTGATCGCAAGGTATGGGTCCTGGCAACACCAACTCGACGAACTGGAAGCAAGCACAGTAAGCCTAGAAGCTACCCTGAAGCGTTCCTTGGAACTGTTTAAAGATTGGGGAACGGTCGAACCCCACATGACTGCTAAGCAGGGTGGAGAAACTCCTTTCGCACTCCCGATCGAAATACCAGGACTTGCCGGTAAGTACGAGCGTGAACTCAAGTGGGACGGAAACGTCGTGCAAAGCTGCGTTCACTGCCATCAAATCGGAGATGCATATCGGGCTTGGTATCGCAAACGAGGTGAGCAAATCCCAGAAGACTTGATTTACCCAATGCCCGATCCACGCGTTGTCGGTTTGCGAATGGATCAACGCAGCGGTATTCGCATCCAACAAGTAGAGTCCGATAGCATCGCCGAAACTGCTGGGCTAAAGTCTGGCGATGAAGTGATAAAAATCAATCAAACGCCGATCGTCTCCCTCGCGGATATCGCTTGGGCACTTCATCGCGCGAAGAACGAATCTTCACAAGAATGGACAGTGAACCGCGATGGCAACGAAATTGCAGTTCGCATCCTACTTCCTAACGGTTGGCGCAATCAAAGCGACATCTCGGCTCGCGTTGGAACTTGGCAAATGCGTGCGATGGTTTTAGGCGGTATGGTTTTGCGAACTCTAGATCCAAAGAAACGAAGCGACCTTGGTCTCGAGTCCAACGATCTAGGACTTATCGTCCATGGATTAGGTGAATACGGTGAACATGCGGCAGCAAAAAATGCTGGGTTTCGCAAAGGAGACGTGGTCCTTCGCATCGAAGGCATCAACACTGCGGAAAGCAAAACGGGGTGGACCGAAAGCGAATTGATCGGGAAATTGCTCTCACAGCATACTTCCCCAACTAAGTTAGCTTGCACCGTTCTGCGCGATAATCAACGCATCGAACTAGCTTGGCCTATTCAGTAACTGTCGGCCATCTCGCGAGCATGATATGAACTTCGAACAAATGGTCCCGAAGCCACCTTGGCAAACCCCATGGATTTGGCAATCGACCGTAACTCATCAAACTCCTCAGGTGTCACATATCGTTCGACAGGTAGATACCGAGGACCTGGTTGAAGGTATTGACCGAGCGTAAGGAAATCGCATCCAGACCGACGCAAATCGGCCAAGCACTCGAGAAGCTCCTCGCGAGTTTCTCCTAAACCAAGCATCAGGCCACTCTTGGTTCGAATGCTTGAATTGCGTTGCTTGACATGTTCAAGCAAACCGAGTGTCCAACGGTAATCGCTTTTCGGCCCACGAACGCGCCGATATAGCCGAGGAACCGTTTCCATGTTGTGATTGAAGACTTCCGGCGCCGAATCGATTACCCGATCGAGTCCATGACGGTGCCTAACGAAATCTGGCGTGAGGACTTCGACGCTCGCTCCCGTCCGTTCTCGCACCGCAATCACACAACGATAAAAATGATCGCCGCCACCATCCGGCAAATCATCGCGCGTCACCGAAGTTATCACGACGTGCCGAAGGCCAAGCCGCGCGGAGGCTTCTGCGAGACGCTCCGGTTCATCCGCTTCCAACGCTTCGGGCTTCCCTCTAGCCACAGCACAGAATCCACAAGGTCGGGTACAGACGTTGCCGAGGATCATGAAGGTTGCAGTTTTTTGAGAATAGCATTCCATGCGGTTCGGGCACTTCGCATTTTCGCAAACCGTCTCAAGCTTCAATTCACGCAAGAGCCCGTGGGTAAACTGATTGCCATTCCCCTTGGGTACCTCTCGTCGCAACCAAGAAGGCAACCGCCGACTCGGCTCGAAAAGCTTGTTCTGATTCGGGATCGTTCCCCCCATCGAACCGCAACCACCAAGCCGCTGAGTTTGCGATCCCGCCGATGAATCCACTCCTGAACCGATCGAAGCATTCACATCTGGATCCGCCTTTAAGACCGGTAGAGCTAAGTTGGGTAAAACAGCTTTGTCCTGATTCATTGAATGCGTTTCCCGTTTTGGGGCCGGCGTTGGGGACTGCGATCGGATCGACTGAGGCACGGTTTCGTACCACTTGTGCTTAGAACTGTATCTAGCCTTGGTCGAATTGCCAGTCCATTTACCTTGGAGATTAACCCAAGAACCGGTCGATTGACTCTGTAGGGATCGTACGACCTGTAGGGCCTGATTACAGGGAAAGCACAGAAAAGGAAAAAAGGAGGAGACGACTGGCCATTTTATCCCCTTTTCCTTTACATTAAGGTGGTGCACTGCGGGATAGTCTGCCTTGTTCGTTCAGGAAAGACTTTCCGTTGCCATCCTCGATAATACGACGAAAGTGGTAAAAAATGTTGAAGAAATGGATATTTGGCGGGCTGATCGCTTCAGCCTTGGTGATTTTCCCTGCACAGCAGATCTCAGCCGTTCGAGCCGAAGAAGCCGCCGAATGCTGCCCTTTCTGCTCCGCCGCCTCCCAAACACTTCGCCAAGAAAGCCTCTCGATGGATGCAGTAGCGATCGCATCCCTGCAATCCGATGGCCGACTTGATATCGACGGAAACGCAACTTTCGTGGTCGAACGAGTTTTGCGTGGCGAAACTCTGCTGCAAAAAGGACAAAAAGTCGAAGCCAATTACTTCGGCCCCGGGAAAACCGAGAAAAAGTTTTTGCTCCTCGGTGTCGACCCGAGAAACCTTGTCTGGTCCTCCCCGTTACCTCTCTCCGCAGATGCAGAGAAATACATCGATGCGATCCAGAAGTTGCCTGAAGATCCTATTGAGCGACTGGATTTCTACCAAAAGCATTTCGAACACCCGGATTCGCTCCTAGCAAGAGATAGCTACGACGAATTCGCCTTGGCACCCTACGAGGACGTTAAAAAACTCAAGTCAAAAATGGACCGCGAGCGCTTGATGGACTGGGTTCGCGATCCAGCGATTGCGCCAGATCGCAAACGCCTTTACTACACCATGCTCGGAATTTGCGGAACCGAAGCGGACGCAGTTGAATTCGAATCGATGATCCGAAGTACCGATCCAGATAAACGTGCAGGCCTCGATGCACTTATCGCCTCCTACCTCATGCTTCGGGGCGAAGAAGGACTCCCGTTGATCAATGAGCAGTTCTTAGCCAACCGCAAAGCAACCTACCCTGATGTTTACTCCTCAGTTATGGCTCTTCGTTTTCATGGCACCGAAGCTGATCGTCTCCCCAAAGAAGCTATCCTTGTTTCGATGCGGCATCTGCTCGAAGCCCCGGATCTCGCTGATCTCGTTATCCCGGACCTAGCTCGTTGGGGTGATTGGAGCCAAATCGACCGACTCACCGAACTCTTCAAAAAGGCCAACGAAGATAACTCGTGGGTTCGCGTCCCAGTCGTAAACTACCTGAGAGCTTGCCCACTCCCAGAAGCCAAAGAACGACTGACAGAACTCGAAAAGATCGATCCAAAAGCTGTGAAACGCGCCGCGACCTTCTTCCCAATCCCCGCACCCAGCGCCTCGAAAGATGGCGCAGCAAAAGACGGCAACTCGAAAACCGATGCCGACAAAACCAAAAAAGACGCGAAACCAGGACAACCAAACGAAAACTCTTCGTCGAACTGGTCGCCAGCCATTCGCAACAGCTTAATCGCGGAAAGTAACGACAATTCTTCCCGATTTGCCACAACCGCTGCCGGCCCGAATCGGATCGCAAGAGCCGAACGTTTCTCCAGTCGCAAACTCATTGCCGGCTGGCGCCTTCAAGACAACAAATTAGTTGCCTTTGATTCCATCGAAACACCGCGCTCGGCCGCAAGCTTCCCTACAAACGTATCCTTTTCAGATGATCCGACAGCCAAAACGAGCGAATTCGGGATGAACTCTTGGATCGTCTTGACCGTAATGCTCCTCAACGGCCTTGCCCTTGGAATCCTCCTCTGGATGATGCTCACCGGCATGTTCTCCAGAGAACATTGGGTTCTGCGCCGTTTGTTGCTTTCGAGGTCCTAAAGAAAAATCCCTACTTCGGGAATGGATACGAGTCAGATGAGTGAACCCTCAACCGAATTGGTAGGTTTACAAGAAGATAAAACCAATCGATCGTTTGAAGCCTACGGCGAAGAACTCGAATACGGCTATCGCTCGGTCTCACGAGCCGCAGTACTAAGCCTAGTCTTCGGCTTGCTCGGCCTGCTGAGCTGGTATTCTCCACTTCTGCTGTTTCTTTGCGCAATCGGGGCTGTCTTTGCCCTGATCGCCTTTCGAAACCTTCGAAAGTACCCAAGCGAACTCAGCGGTAAGTCTGTTGCCTGGATGGGAGGCGTCCTGAGCTTCCTCGCACTCATCGGTAGCCCTATCAAACACACCGTTGAATACTACACCGAACTTCCCGAAGGCTATGAAAGAATCTCTTTTGCCGCTCTAAAGAGCCCTTTGGGTGCCCCCGACTACCCACCACAAACCGCAATGGAACTAGACGGTAAAAAGGTCTTCGTCAAAGGCTACATCCACCCAACATCGTTGTCTAGCAATGCATCGAAGTCCTTCATTCTTGTCCCTGACTGGGCAACTTGCTGCTTCGGCGAACAACCTCCGCTGACTCACATGATCGAAGTCCGACTGACCGGAGATGAATTCGCCTCAAAGTCCCTTCGACGCCATTCGCTCGCAGGGAAACTCTCCGTGCGACCGTTCCTCAAACCAGTAGACGGTCTAAACGGCGTATTCTACGAACTCGAAGCCGACCACTTTCAGTAAGTCGGAATCAAACATTCGACCCGTGAAGCTTCAAACCTGAGTCCGTATTCAGAAACACTCGATCCGAAACACTCGATCCAAGTCGCTCGATCCGAATTACTCTCCTTCCGATACCGCGCGGTCGTAGTACTCTCTAGCCACGCGATAAGCCACCTCGGCAGCATCCCTCTCCTCTGGTCTGATCATCGGAAACTTCTTGTTCCAACATACATCGACCGCTTCGCGACACCACTGCGCACTTCGCTTGCTCGCTCGAATCTCCTTGCCTCCTACATGCACAAATATCGGATTCGAATGCATGCTCGGGAAAACTCGCAACGCAACCCAGCTAGACTTCTCTATCTTTAAATCCCAAACCAAATCGCGCCACTGACCATCTGCCTCGATCTCCTGACTTGCCACCGCCTCTCCATTGACGATTAACTCCACAGGTACTCGGCGCGAGCGACCAATACGGCTACGCTCAATGTGCCAATACGGTTTTTCATCCAGCCTCCTACCAGCAATCCCTTTCCCTAGCTCCGTTTGCTCCGCAGGTAGCATAGCGCACACGGTCGACTCCACCCGAACTTCTCCCGCATCAGCAAGCCGCAACTGACTCACATTGCCTTCCGAATCGGTTCGACCAAGCCCAACATCACCGACCTGAAATCGCTTCAAATGACTCGCGCCATCCCCGACGTAACTTCGCCCATCCAACAAACCTCGAACCCACTGGTCATAAGTAAGAGGCAACTTCGAGTCCATCTCGACATACACTCTTCCTAGCCCCACACGCTCCCCATAGATGCATGGAAAGTCGGTCTCTCCGCTGATTCGCGTTTTCAAACCGGTATTCAAAACGTGATACCAAATATTCAACTCCCACACCGCTGGCGTATCGACCGTGCTGATGAAATCACAAGCATCGTTCGGGGCAGCGACAATGTATTCGTTGGCTCCAATCCCATCAAAAGGTGGCATCGCATAGTCTGGTAATTTGTCCGCTGCTCGGCCCATATTACCCGGTCGACTTCCACCCCAAGTATTCGGTAACGCTCCACGAGAACCGTCGGGCATGTAATCAGGCAACGCTAATCCCCAACCACTATGGCTATAGCCAACAATTCCCCCCTGCTCTTGCCCCCATTTGAGAATCGGAAGCGTCCAACTGGGCCAATCCTCGATTTTCTTGGTGTTCGGATAATCATCCTCCACAAGATTTAGCAAACACAAATGCCCAGCATGCGACGAAGGAAACCCGCTTACCTCTACGTCGTAACGCATTAAGTAATCCGCTCGCGAGAGCTTGGAAACCTTTCCATCAAAAAATTGTTTCTGATGATACCAACAGGGTCCCCAACTCAGCACGCAGCCGACGTTCAAGTCCTCTCCTGTGATATGTCGCATCATGTCTTCAGGAGTCACTCCCTGAGTTGGATTTTCATAATGTGCACATCCGGCTGCATGCACGTGGTGATCCCCCGAATACCAACCTAGTGCAGCCATGTGTACCCAACGCTTGAGCTCAACCTCAATCGTTGGCGCCTCACCCTTTTCAGGTACCTCGATCTCCATCCGACTCTCCAAGTATTCAGGCCCACGCGATGCAGTAATAAAATACTTTCCAGCCGGCAAAACGACTGTCTCACCATCTGCACGATAGATCTGTGGATGAAAAAAGAAATCGGGCGCTAATCGGCGCGCTGGATTCGGATACACGCGCCCTCTGGCATCTTGGATCAGCAAAGCACAAGTCGTCTTCTTGCCATCATGATCGCGGACACGAATGGAAACAGGCTGGCTTGGCAACGCTCGAAACAACACTGGTACTTCACTGCGAAAGCCCAAGTCTTGCGTCCCCTGCCCTACATCAAATGCTAACGTCGCCTCACGCATCCCTTCATCGCGGCTGTACAACTGAACAATCCGATACTCAACTTTTAATCCTGAAAGATTCTCAACCATCGGCTCCTGTACCGGAATGGATATCTCCAACCAGCGCCGCGCCGACTCCGCTTCCGTGATCTTCATCTCTGGTGCTGCTGCTGATGTACTCGGAAGAACCATCCTTTGCGACTGGGGACTTGAACATCGTAATGGTGCTGTCACTCCAGCCTCATTGACGACCTTGATCAGAAACGTCCTCCAACCCTTCTCCGCCAACTGCTTGCGAACCTCTCCGACTGCTCCCTTAACTCGACTCTCCGGATTGATCGAAACCACCGCCAAGCACAATGGATCAAGCAACTCCTGCAACCGCTTAACAACCACTGCATCGTCCGGGTTGTTCCGCAACGAACGAATCTCAGCATCTAACTCTACGGATAATGGTTCACCTAGAAACCGCAATGATTCTGCTAACCGCTGCACCGATGCTTCAAATGGTTGCCTCGCAACTTCGATGCTCTTAGATCGCACTTCATCCTGGGCATTCAAACGCGCCACATAGCAATTCGAAACAAATAAGATCGCCAATCCAAGTACCATCCAACCGGCGGACTTCTTTGCGGCTATCTCCTCAATACTCCCAACCGGAGAATTCACGAATTGTACTCTTTGCATAATAAGCCCCCCTGCGAACGCGGGTTATCGATTCGTAAGCAAACAACGGCTTCATTCTAGCATCTTGAGCATCTAGCTAGACACGAAAGAACGTATCGCACAGTAGTAATCAAAGCATATCGATCGGGTCGATGTCGATCAGATACAATACACCTTCAGGTAACTTGGTGTTCGCTTGCAACTGCTGCAAGATGGAATGCAATGCTCCAGGTTGATCGGACAAAAACATCGCATGATACCGATAACTTCCCCGCAACTTCGGTATAGGCGGCAACGAAGGCCCAAGCACTCGAGCCTTGCAACCAAGCTTCTGCACTAAGCCGCGAGCACGTGTCACAAAACTCTCTGCAAATTGCTCAACATCTTGCTGCTGCTCACCACGAAAAATCACTCTGGCCAAGTATCCAAATGGCGGGTAACCAAACGGCTTGCGATTCTCCAATTCCACCGCTGCATATCCCAAAAAATCATGCTGACATGCCGCAACAATCGCTGGGTGCTCTGGTGAAAATGTCTGCACCAACACTTCCCCTGCCCGGTCCCCTCGCCCGGTCCTTCCGGCTACCTGCGTTACCAACTGAAATGTCTTCTCACCTGCACGGAAATCAGGGAAATGCAACGTCGTATCGGCTTGGATTACCCCCACCAACAATACGTTCGGGAAATCCAAACCCTTAGCAATCATCTGAGTGCCAAGCAATATCTTTGTACGCCCCGCACGGAAATCCGCTAGCGTCCTCTCATGACTCCCAGGCTTGCGCATGGTGTCGGAATCCATACGCGATAGGGTCGCATCGGGAAACATCGCTTGAACCTCTAATTCCAAACGCTGCGTTCCTAATCCTGAATAACGAATCCCACTATGCGTACACTTCGGACATTGCTGTGGTGCCGATATGGTGTAGTCGCAGTAGTGACACATCGCCTTGTTCCCGTCTCGATGAAACGTCAAAGGCAAATCGCAATCTGGACACTCCAAAACCAATCCGCAAGAAGGACACTGAACTCTCGTCGAAAACCCCCGTCGGTTTAACAACAAAATGATCTGCCCATCCTCTTCGCTAAGCACCTTCTTCATCGCTTGCACCAACGGTTGCGATAAGCTGCTTCGATTGACATCGATCCGATTGACTCTTAAATCAATCGTCCGCACCTCCGGCATCGGACGATTCAGAATCCGACGCGGCAACGATACCAATTTGTACTTACCAGTCTTGGCTCGATAATAAGTCTCCAAGGACGGAGTAGCAGACCCGAGCACCAGCGGTACTTTCTCCAAAAACGTTCGATGGATCGCTACATCACGAGCATGATACCTAGGAATCTTGTCCTGCTTGAAAGACCCTTCATGCTCTTCATCAAGGATCACTAACCCCAACTGCGGAACCGGCGCGAAAATCGCACTCCGAGGACCGACCACCACCTGAACATCTCCACTTGCAATCCGCCGCCACTGAAAATTACGCTCGGGCCCACTCATGTTCGAATGCAAAACCGCCACCGAGCGAAACCGATTCTCGAATCGACTGCGAGTCTGCGGCGTCAAACTTATCTCGGGCACCAAAACGATCGTCTGCTTACCAAACTGAATCGTTCTCTCAATTGCCTGCATGTACACTTCTGTCTTACCACTGCCAGTAACGCCATGCAAAAGAATGGTCGAATGCTCGGAGGAATCCAATGCAGAGAAAATCGTCTGCAACGCTACTCTTTGATCCGTAGTCAACGCAGGTGGCATCCCACCCTCAACCTCACCCTTCTTCCCATCTCCTTCATAAGCCATCACTCGTTCAGTGAAAGCCTCGATGAACCCGGACTCTCGCAACTTCTTGATCACACCGTCAGAACACTGTGCAAGATTTCGTAATTGCTCGCCCGACAAAGGCTCATCGGCAAGTATCAATTGCTGAAGCGTCTGCCGTTGCTTTGTAGGCAACGTAGCTAAAAACGCATCGTCGCTAGCCATCTCCGTCGGCCTTAACAAAAGCTGATTGCGCGTACCGGCACCCGCACGCACCCCCGCAGGTATCACCGCTTCCATCACTTGCCCCGCCGGAACCAAATAGTATTGGCTCATCCAACGCACAAGCTCTATCAATGGAGCGCTGCACAAAGGCTCCTCATCGCAACAGCGCAAAATCGACTTCAAGGAATGCGGACGATGCTCCGCAGTCTCCACCCCAAAGACATAACCAGTGATCTCGCGATCCCCTTTTCCCAACGGCACAACAACCCTCATCGAGGGCATTAGCTTGCCAGCAAACTCCTCCGGAATCCGGTAGGAGTAAGGACCAAAAGGGGCTTCTGGAAATACTACATGCGCGACAGGGGTTATCGACTGCGCATCGAGTTCCCAAGGTGTCTCATCGCTCGGAAACAACTCCCCCTGCCGATGCTCGCCCATCTCTATTAAGTACCTATTCGCTTCTCAATCTCTGCGACTACCTCATCGATACTAATACGCCACTGCTCCATCGAATCACGCTCGCGAATCGTTACCGTACGATCCACCAACGTCTGAGAATCGACCGTGATGCAATATGGCGTACCGATCTTGTCTTGCCTCCAATAACGCTTGCCGATCGCTGACTTCTCGTCATAGAAGACGTTGAATTTCTTCTTCAACGCACCGTAAATCTCAGCTGCAATCTCCGGCATCCCGTCCTTCTTGACCAACGGTAAAACCGCCGCTTTGTAAGGTGCAATCCGCGGGTGAAAACGCATCACTACACGCGACTCAAACTTACCTCCAAACTCCGAGGACTGAACTTCGTGATAAGCCTGACACAGAAAGGCCAACGTCGCGCGATCAGCACCCGCCGATGGCTCAATCACATGCGGTATAAATCGCTCGTTGGTCAAATCATCTCGGTAGGACAAGTCCTTGCCACTCCCACGGTGACGAGGTTGCCCCTCCTCGGTCATCTCGACCTCCAACGGTCGCTTCTTCGGATCTAACTTCCCTTCGGAGTGCGATCGAAGATCGAAATCTCCACGATGCGCAATGCCCTCTAACTCCCCATATTCCCCCGCTGGCAAAAAGGGAAACGCATACTCAATGTCCGCCGTACCACACGAATAGTGACTCAGCTCGTCTTGCTCATGCTCTCGTAGACGCAATCGCTCACCATCAAGTCCCAAATCTTTATACCACTGAAGGCGACGATTTCTCCAATACTGATACCAGTCAGACGACTGCCCCGGATGACAGAAAAACTCGATCTCCATCTGCTCAAACTCACGAGACCTGAATGTAAAATTCCGAGGCGTGATCTCGTTGCGAAAACTCTTCCCCACTTGCGCTACACCAAAAGGTACCCGTATCCGCGTCGAGTCGACGACGTTTTTGAAGTTCACGAAAATACCTTGCGCTGTCTCGGGACGCAGAAAAGCTGCCCCCTCCTCGCCACTCAACGCACCGACATAAGTCTTGAACATCAAATTGAACTCACGCGGGTCGGTCAATGTTCCTAACTCGTCGGTATCTGGCCCCAACACAACCCCACGATCCTCAGCTGTCAGCTTATCGAGCGTCAATACTCGATCTTCAAACTGTAACTTCTCTAAATCCTTCGAACGCAAATTGAAAAACTTCAATGCCCGTCGCGCGATATCCTCCCGCTCCTGCTCCGGCTCGGCCATCGTGGTGATGAAAATCCTCTGCGTATCGCGCGTGACCCACTGCCCCCGCAGTTGATCAAATCGATATCGCTTCTTGGTCTTGCGACAATCGACCATGTAATCATGAAACAAATCGTAATGCCCGGAACACTTCCATACCTGCGGATGCATGATGATCGTGCAATCCAAACCAACCATGTCGTAGGTGCTCGGCGCTTGCGCCGGTTGAACCAACTCATTGTGGTTCTGACACATATCCTTCCACCACGACTCTTTGACGTTTCGCTTCAGCTCCACACCCAACGGCCCGTAATCCCAAAAACCATTTAGCCCACCGTAGATCTCACTGGACTGAAACAAAAATCCATTCGCTTTGCAATGCGCAACAAGCTTGTCCATCAAGTTTTCAACTGCCATGGTTTTTATGCGATGTGCCAATCTTAATGGCACCAATAGTGGAACGAATGAAAACAACAACCCAAGGAAACCAACACTAGCTGTTCCATATCCAGTATAGCAACAGCAATGATCTTCGCCGGACTCTTACGACGGCTTTTGTGCCACCAAGACCCTGGCCAAACCTGCCAAATCTTTCACCTGACGAATCTCTCGCCATCGACCACTGTCTTCCAACAACTTCTGGCAAGTCGCAGCAATCATCGGCGAATGCTCGAAAATAATCCATCCACCAGGCTTCAACCGATCCCACCCCTGATCGATCAACCGCTCGATTATTTCCGTACCCGCTCCTCCAGATACCAACGCTAATTTCGGTTCAAAGTCTCGTACGCTCTTTTCAAGCTTCTGAAACTCAGACTCCGAAACATAAGGTGGATTACTCAACACGAAATCGCAGGAACTCGGTTCAATCGGACCTAATAAATCACCTTCAATGCACTCGACTATCCCGCTGACCTGATGCCGCTCCGCATTGAGCTTCGCCACACCTAAAGCCTCAGGAGAAATGTCTACGGCTGCGACAGATAGAGCCTTACCCAACCGCAAGCCTTCCTTCGCTATCGTCACCGCGATGCATCCTGAGCCCGTGCAAACATCCACCACCCGAACTGATCCGTCTCGCTTCTTCAACCGATCCAAACACTCGATAACAACGTGTTCGGTCTCTCCTCGCGGTATCAAACAATTCTTATTGACCTCAAACGTTAAAGAGTAAAACTCCTTTTGGCCAACCAAATAAGCTACCGGCTCTCCCGCCGCTCGACGCTTGACCATCTCCCGAAACACCGCTTTAACTTCCTCGGGCGGCTCTTCGTTAAACGCAGCATAGAGATCGATCCGCTTGCACTTCCTCGCATGCGCGAATAACACCTCGGCATCGAGCCTCGGAGAACTCGATCCATGTTTCTTCAAATGCTCGGTGGTCCACTGAAGCATCCTTAGAATCGTCCAAGGCTCGTTTGGCGTCGTACTTGTCTCACTCATGCCTTGCCACTTCCCTGCTCGATATTCATGACACTCGGTATTCACCACAACCGTTAATAGCTGTACCAGTCAGTCAGCTAACCGGCCCCACCAAGGCTGCTGTGCTGCCGATGCAACCATCACTAACCTTACGCCGCTTCGTCATCTCGCAACATCGAGCGCTCATACTCAAGCAACGCTGCTGCTACAGGCGCTAAATCACCCGTCATGACGTGGTCTAGTTTATAAAGAGTCAAATTGATGCGGTGATCGGTAAGTCGATTCTGCGGAAAATTATAGGTCCGAATCCGCTCCGATCGATCCCCAGAACCAATCAAAGACATCCGCTCCTTCGAACGCTCCTTGCGCTCCGTCTCTCGCTTCGCTTCATATAACCGAGTCTTCAATACCCGAATCGCCTTCGCTAAATTCTTGTGCTGACTCTTCTCGTCCTGACACTGTACAACAATACCGGTCTCCAAGTGTGTGAGTCGAATCGCTGACTCCGTCTTGTTCACGTGCTGACCACCAGGCCCCGATGCACAGAACTTGTCCAACCGATAATCCTCAGGCTTCAAGTCAATCTCGATGTCCTCCGGCTCTGGCATCACCGCAACGGTAGCAGCAGATGTATGGACCCGTCCCTGCGCCTCCGTCTCCGGCACCCGCTGAACACGATGCCCCCCACTCTCAAACTGCAACTCGCGATACGCACCATCCCCTTCAATCGAAAGGATCACTTCTTTAAACCCACCACGCTCTGAAATGCTCGAGTCCATCACCTCGAACTTCCAACCCTTGATTTCTGCATATCGACGATACATCTCAAACAAATCACGAGCGAATAACGCAGCCTCTTCACCACCTGTACCCGCTCGGACTTCCATCACACAGCGAGTTCGGTTCGCATCGTCTCCTCCAACCGACAACTCTAACAACTCGTCCCAAATCCTCTCGCGCTCTTCGCGTATCCCCTTCGTCTCCTCTTCAGCCATCTGCTGCTCATCCGGATCCGCCGAAGCCAACATCGGGGCTAGATCACGCAAATCCTCCGAGAGCTTTTTGTAACGGCGATACTTCAAAGCTGTCTTCGACAAGCCTCCATGCTCGCGCAAGATATTCGCCATATTGCCGGTTTCACCAGACAATATCGACGGATCAGACATCATTTGTTCAAGCTCGGTAAATCGCCCAAGCGTCTGCTCAAGTTGCTCTCGAATTTTCATTTCGCCCCTACTCCCAATCCTTCAGTCGCCCTGATACCACAGAAGCAAAAAAAAACGCTGCAAGTTGCTTCGGCAATCTCGCAGCGCACTGAATTTTAGATTGCCATCGACGCTGGGCTATCACACCAGCCTAACGCGATGGAACAGCTACTTCTTCTTAGGAGCAGGCTTCTTCGACGAGAGACTCGCATAAGTCCCAGCAGCAAACTTGTTCTGGAACTTCTCAATCCGGCCCGCCGTGTCGACGAACTTCAACTTGCCCGTGTAAAAAGGATGGCAAACATTGCAAATGTCGACCTTCAACTCTTTACGCGTGCTTCGAGTCGAAAAACTGTTACCGCAACCGCAGGTTACTTTGGTCTCGAAGTAATTTGGATGAATGCCGTCTTTCATGATCAATTCCCACGGTTGTGGCGATGTTCAAAATGTAATGTTGGTCGCAAAGCCCAATTTCCCAAAACTGCAACCGCCCAAGCACAACAAAGTAATTCCTTGAGAATTGCAATTCAAGCGGGAAAGTTATAGTCGATTCGGCTTTCAAGGCAACTTCAATTCAACGGAAACCGAAAAAGTCTCACTCTACCCAGCCGAGATATCCGTGGAACAAAACATCCAGCACCACAAACACCACCGATAAAAAACACGCAAACACTTGCCTTAAAAGCACTTACAACAAGCCACTCCCGCATAAAGAGCAACTAACGGGACAATGGTGCGGGCTGCTCTTTCCAAGCATTTAACAAGGCGGCGCTTGCCCAAGCCGTTCCCATAATCGAAATGAACTGATCGGTCTCGTGCGGATCCCCATTATCAAAATACTCCTGAACCGGTGTCGCCCGACTTGATACATGCCAAGAACCATCCTCCCCTTGTGATTCCATCAAATATCGTAATCCCCGCAAGTGGTACCCAAATAACAAATAGGTTGGTGAACCACTCGTCGGCGGCACGCCACCATTCAACCGACTGTAGACTTCCCCAAGAACCAACAGCACCATACCAGTTGAATAAGCGTCACTCTCCATTCCCTTTGCTTGCCCCCACCCCCCATCAGAATTCTGAACTCCGACCAACCGACGCCCCGTATCGTTCAGCCCTCGTCTCCTATCCGCTCGCATTATTTCTAAAATCTCCTCGCGAGAATAACGGGACTTCAACCAATCGCGCCACATGCGACTTCGGGATAGCTTCAATTCACCAGTATCAGAGATTACGTACTTTTTGAAAAAGAAATCGTTACTTGTTAGACCAAGCAACCTCGCGATGGCTTGTGCTTGCTCAACGCTCGCCTCTTGCGCCGCCACCTTCGGGACCTCAATCCTAGACTCTAGAAACAAATCTTGATCCGAGTCCAAATCGTCCCGCCCAAGCCCCCGCCCCCCAGGGCCCTCAAAAATACCGCCCTGAAAAACCTCGCCCTTCCACAACTCTGAATTCACAAATCGATTCAGCGCACTACCTAACCACAGCAATCCGCAGTAATCTTCGGTCGTGCTAGGCTCCTCACACTTTGCATACCAAACCATTGCACGGAATATCGCCTCGCACACAGCGACCTTCTCGGAATCAGGCAGTTCCAAGTCCCCCAAAAGTTCTATCAAACTTGAAACCACCAGTGCGGTCGCAACCAATTCTGACGAAGCTGCCGGCGGACGGTGCGAATGGATCCGCCAACGCCCATCCTCTTGCTGTGTCGCTAGAGCTTTACGAATCAAACGCAGCTTGAGTGCTTGCAGCTCTCTTCTATTAAACTCTCTACTTCTCACCCCACCCTTTCCCAAGCAGCGATTTGCAAGATCCAAGGTCCAGAGAGCATACCCAAGCGTCAGGCCACGGCCATCAAGCTCCTCGGAATCGGATAGAGCTGCGAGATCTCGGCTCAAAGCTTCCATGCTGAAGCGATGAATCGCATGCATCTCCCCTTCAAATTCCCCCTCTTCATCCTTCCCTGAAACTGTCTCCCCTGAAACGGCCATCCGCATCGCAAACATTGGCAAAGTTTGGTGATGACACGAGAAACACTCCCGATGCTTCGGGTAGTTCGCAGCTCCCTTTTTTAATATCTCCAACCCCTTCAACCCCGATTCGCCAAACTTTCCACGCCCCTCAAACCGTTGCTGCTGCGAGTTAGACTTCCCGTTCACATCTTGACTCGCCTCCTGCCTGCCTTCTTGGGATTCTTCTTGGGATATAGCCCCAGCTCTTCCAAAAAAACACAACAACAAGGCCATTCCTAAGCTTTTGAGCGTGTACATAAGAAAAAATCCGATCTGTCGATCCTGCTCCACCCACTACTTCAATCAGAGCCGCGGTATTGCGAGCCCAACCATCAAGCCTCGATGAGCTAAATCTGCAAAACCCAACCGCCAGAAAAACCAGCACTTATAATAGACCTGCGGTATTAAAAAATCAAAACCACGCCCCGCCCCAGGGCGCTGCAAGAGCTTAGAGCACATTGCCGATCCGTCGAAAAAGCATCAATTCCGACAAAACGGACATTTGCACTTAGACCCCCGGTTGGACTTGTGACCTTTTTTCAATACCCGTAAACTGCTCCGTTCTTGTAAATTACTCGATTCCTGAGACTTACATCCCACACTCAACACCCACCTACCCCATCAGACACTCGCCTCCTATGGCACCCCGGAAAGCTAGAACTTGGATCTCGCTGTGCCTCTGCGCTTGCTTTGCGCTCTGGGTTGTCGTTGGGTCTTTGTCCTTTCCGAACGCTTTAGCTTGCTCGGTTAGCGCTCCTAGCCCATACGCTTCGCTCGCTCAAGATTCCCCAACAGATTCTGCGTTGGAGACTACCGCGGCAAGTGCTCCGGTTCAATCACCAGCGCCCGCTGCGGCCTCAACGCAGCCAGGAGCTCCAGAAGCCAATGTTTCTGCGACGGCTCTTCCGAATTCGGAGCTGGACAAAACCAAACCCAAGCTAACCTTGTTTGAAGAAATCCTTGCGAATCCGCTGCTTGTTGCTTCCATTATGTTTGCGGTTTTGTACCTCGGTGTATTGCTGCCTGCTCAGCGATCCACCAAGCGTGCGCAGCGTGAACAAGAAGAACAGGTAGCAAACCTGAAAAAAAACGACCGTGTGGTCACATCATTCGGCGTTCACGGTGTCGTAGTCAGCACAACGCCTGACGCGGGAACTGTTACCATTCGAATCGACGAAAGCTCAAACGCTAAATTGACTGTCAATCGCGATACTATCCGTGTCGTTAAAAAGGACTAAATCTCCTATGTTGGATTGTTTGCTCTCCACCTCCGTCCTAACCCTAGCCCAAACCTCTTTAGGTTCTGGGGACTCCACTGTCAACGATTGGCGAGGACTTTACGATGTTGGCTTGTTTGTACTTGCCGTCATCGTCCCGTTCGTCCTGGGCAAGTTCTTCGCGAACCGGCTTCGCATGCCGAACCACGCGATGGCTTTCAGTTGGATCATGCTGGCGATCATTGCTACGGGAATCGTCCTTGCTACAGGGCAGCTTAAGCTCGGTCCTGACATCAAGGGTGGGACGAACCTGATCTATCAGATCGATCAGTCCACAGTGGGCAATAGCGGAACGAGAGTTTCCTCACGCGACTTTATTGCTCCACTTCAAAACCGAATTAATCCATCCGGCATGAACGAGTCGGTCGTTCGACCTGCTGGTGACGACAAGATTGAAATCATTATTGCGGACGTTGATCCGACCGAAATCGAAGAAGTCAAACGCAAAATCACGAATGCGGGGATTCTTCAGTTCCGCATCGTAGCGAACCTCAATGACCATGAGGAACTTATAAAGACAGCGCGCACTCAAGCCGAGAATCTAAGTCCGGACATTCGTCTGCGTCGCGAAGTTACATTACCAAACAAAACCACTGGCGAACCGGAAGTCTCCGGCGTTTGGCGTACGCTCGGACGATCTGCTGATCAATCAGGTGCAACGGAAGTCCAAGGGTACGTGCCTGGCGATACGATTCGAAATGCGAGAACTGGCGAGATTTTAAATCCAGTTCTTACGGGGCGTCCTAATGATTTCGAGTTTTGGTTAGAAAGCCAGAAAATCCAGGATGTGGACGTTCTGTTGGCACTTCAGAAGAATGGCACACCTTACATCGAAGTCAATGGTGCCGATCTCTCCAGAGCAAAGGTTGAAATCTCTAAGAACGGCGGCTACTTGGTATCCTTCGTCATGACCACTGGTGGTGCGGAGAAGATGCTCAAGATGACCATTGCCAACCAACCTGATACCAACACCGGCTTTAAACGCCGCATGGCGATTCTGCTCGATGGTATCGTGTTGTCAGCCCCGAGCCTCAATAGTCCGATTCGCGGTGAAGGCCAGATTGAAGGCAACTTTACCCTTAAGGATGTTGAATTCCTTGTACAGATCCTAAATTCGGGTTCGTTGCCTGGTGCCATTAGCAAGCAACCTATCAGCGAGAACGTTGTTGGGGCGACCATGGGCGCTGATGCGATTGCCAAAGGCAAATTCGCTAGTTGGCTCGGTCTAGGCACAACGGTCCTAGGCGTGTTGGCGTATTATAGATTTGCAGGATTCGTCGCTACGATTTCCCTGGCTTTGAATTTGGCAATGATTATGGCTTGCATGATGCTCTTCCGCCAACCGCTGACGCTCGCAGGCCTCGCAGGTCTTGTTCTCTCAGTTGGTATGAGCGTGGATGCGAACGTTCTGGTTTTCGAACGGATCAGAGAAGAACGTGAGAAGAACGCGACAACTCGAATGGCAATTCGAAATGGCTTCGATCGTGCTTGGACCACCATTTTCGACTCCAACCTCACGACACTTATCAGTGCCTTCGTTCTTTACTATGTTGGTACAGAGCAAATTAAAGGCTTTGCGATGACGCTGATCATCGGTCTTGTGATCAGCATGTTTACCGCTGTGTTCTTCGCCCACAACCTGTTCGAAATCGCCGAACGCTGGGGGTTAGCGAAATTGAATATGGCCGATTACGTAAACCAAGCCAAACGATCATTGTTTGGCCCTCAAGACATAGATTTCTTGAGTTATAGAAACCTCGCTTACTTGGTTTCCGGTCTTCTAATTGCTGTAGGCCTTGCTGCAACATTCTTGCGTGGTAAGGAGTTCCTTGACATCGATTTCAACGGTGGGACATCCGTTGTCTTTACGCTTGATAAGTCCATGGAACCCGATGAAGTCCGAACGATTGCCCAAGCTGCATTCCAAGAAGACGAACGAGGGTTGCCTATTCAAACCACCCTAACGAATGTCGAAATGAAAGACTTCGCGAAAAACTCGGTTTACAAGCTGGACGTTTCGTTGAAGGATGACGCCCAAGTCCGCGAAAGACTTCTCAAGGGTTTTAATGGAGCGAAGGGTGCTTCGTTGGTAACGTACGACATGGAGTCGAAGATTGTAGGAAAAACACAATCAAGTCTCCCGAGAGATCGCCGGACGTTTATGGTTGCCTACCAAGACCCTGCAGCTGAGCCAACCGCACCGTCGCAGACGCCATCTGCTGAGTCCGCCCCTGCAGAGGCTTCTTCCGCCCAGTCAGGCACTGCACCTGCAGCCGAACCAGTTAAACCTAGTTTCGCACCGGAATTTACCACCGAAGCCAACTTGGTTTTCCGCGATACACTCGGCTCTACGGCGGCGAAGCTGAATGCTTCGCAAGTGATTGAAGGGTTAGTTGCAGCAACGAGTGCTGCGGGCCGAAATTTGGTTGATTCTCAAGTTGAGCTGGAGCCCAGCGGGGGAACGAATTGGACACGGAATTCCGAAGTTGGATTCGGTGAATGGAAAGTGAAGTTACCGTTCGATGAATCCACAACCAGTGCCATTCTCGATAAGATGAAAGAAGCGGTACGGACAAAACCTGTGTTCCAATCTTTTAGCAAAATCGAAGGCCGGGTTGCAGGCGAAATGCAACAGCGAGCGATCGCAGGATTGTTGCTCAGCTTATTGTTTATCACCATCTACATTTGGTTTCGATTTAATAATGTCTCTTATGGGGTGGCGGCGGTTATTGCCCTTATCCACGACGTAGCTATTACCGTCGGATTGCTTGCAGTGAGCCACTGGTTGTTCAAACCGTTTGGATTCCTATTGATTGAAGACTTCAAGATATCATTGACGATCGTTGCAGCGATTCTGACCATCATCGGTTATTCGCTCAACGACACGATCGTTGTGTTTGACCGTATTCGGGAAGTGAAGGGCAAGAGCCCGAACTTAACCGATAAAATGATCAATGCATCAGTAACGCAGACCCTGAGCCGAACGCTTTTGACATCCTCAACAACGATTATTGCGATTCTGTTGATGTACATTTGGGGAGGAGAAGGCATCCACGGCTTCGCATTCTGCCTTTTGATTGGAATCCTAGTTGGTACTTATAGTTCTATTTTCGTCGCAGCACCTATCCTGCTGTGGCTCAGTAAACGAGAACAAGCCGCCCGCGCCGCCTCGAAAGTCTCCTAACGATGCACGCATATCGCACGCACAATTGTGGTCAACTTCGTTCCAGCCATGCCGGTCAGAGAGTAAAGCTCTCTGGTTGGGTCTTTAGAAAACGAGACCATGGGAATTTACTGTTCGTCGACTTAAGAGATCACTATGGGGTTACCCAAGTGGTGGTGGATCGCGATAGTTCAGCCTTCGCATTGATCGAGGGTTTGAAGCTAGAGTCGGTCGTTGCTGTGGACGGCAAAGTTCTATCTCGGGGTTCCGACAAGATAAATCCGGAGCTTCCGACGGGCGAGATTGAAGTCAAGGCAAGTCAAGTTGAGTTGTTATCCGAAGCGTCGGAGTTGCCGTTTCCGATCTTTGGAAACGCAGAGTATCCGGAGGATATCCGACTTCGAAATCGCTTTCTTGATCTTCGGCGCGAGAAACTCCACCAGAACATCGTATTGAGAAGCCAGGTCATTGCGAGCCTTCGTCGGCGGATGATTGACGAAGGATTTACTGAGTTTCAGACCCCAATCTTGACAGCATCAAGTCCGGAGGGGGCGCGGGACTTCTTGGTACCTTCGCGGGTGCATCATGGCAAGTTTTATGCGTTGCCACAAGCGCCGCAGATGTTCAAGCAGTTGTTGATGGTAGCCGGCTTTGATCGGTACTTCCAAATTGCACCTTGTTTCCGAGACGAGGATGCTCGGGCAGACCGATCGCCTGGGGAGTTTTATCAGCTCGACTTTGAGATGAGCTTTGTGACGCAAGATGATGTTTTTGCGGCAATTGAGCCCGTCTTGCATGGTGTTTTTGACGAGTTCTCGAAAGGTAGAGCGGTAACGGCTCCGCCGTTTCCGAGGATTACCTACAAAGACTCAATGCTCAAATATGGGTCGGACAAGCCAGATTTGCGAAATCCGATTGAGATTTCAGATGTGACGGAGATATTCCGTGGTGGTCCGTTTGCGGTGTTTGCAAAAAGCATAGAAAGCGGAGCGGTGGTTCGAGCAATACCCGCGCCTGGTGCTGGGACAAGGGCGAGAAGCTTCTTTGATTCCGCGAACCAATGGGCCAAGGACGAGGGATTTGCCGGGTTGGCGTATATCAACTTCAAGGGTGGAGAAGGCGGGGGTATTGCTAAGAATATCGGTGCGGACCGAGTTTCGCAGCTTGTATCCCAGATGAATCTTGGCCCGAATGATGGGGTGTTTTTTGCTTGCGACAAACCATTGAATGCGGCGAAGCTATCTGGGTTGGTACGAACACGGGTAGGGACTGAGTTGGATTTGATTGAGAAGAACACTTTCAAATTCTGTTGGATTGTAGATTTCCCAATGTATGAGTGGGACGAAGTCGAGCAGCGAGTGATTTTTAGTCACAATCCTTTTTCGATGCCGCAAGGAGAGATGCAAGCCTTAGAGACAATGAATCCGTTGGACATTCTTGCCTATCAGTACGACATTGTTTGCAACGGCATTGAGTTATCGTCTGGGGCGATTCGCAATCACAAACCGGAGATCATGTACAAGGCGTTTGAGATTGCGGGCTATGATCGTTCGGTGGTAGACGAGCAGTTCAAAGGGATGATCAATGCCTTCAAGTATGGGGCGCCTCCGCACGGTGGTTCAGCACCTGGTGTGGATCGAATCGTGATGTTGTTGGCGGACGAGCCGAACATACGGGAGGTCATATTATTCCCGATGAATCAGAAGGCTGAGGACTTGATGATGGGAGCGCCGTCCTATGTATCAGAGAAGCAGTTGCGAGAGCTTAGGATCGCGATTGTAGGTGATCCCCACAAATCCAATTGATTGGGTTGTTACGGCGATTAAATCTTAGTTCAACCGGGAATGGTTTCCCGGTTGGATAAGTGGATGCATTGCGTTAACATTTGATAGCGATTAGGTCTCATTTCTCAGGTTTCATTGAAATAGCGACCTTCCGCACCGCATCGATTGCTAGCATTCTTCGCTGCGCGACAGGGGACAGTCCCTGAACCGCGCCGCGACCGAGGGGAATGCTAGCATTTGCTGCCGCGCTGGCTGGGGACAGTCCCTGAACCTGTTTCTATTCGGAAAAAAATGCTTGCATTCATAGTCGGGGCAACCACGCGACTCTCTGCTCCTAAAAACCCGACTTGTGGATGCTTTTTAAACTCTTTTCAACCCGCAAACCTCTCGTCCGTCGCACCCTCCGCGCGCACCCCTTGCGCTACAGGATACTTCTCCCGCTTTATTCACATCTCCATCAAACTTCACTCGCAATGCAAAATCGAATGTGAACCCACGTCAGGTTATTGCAATCGCGAACACTCGACGACTCACCGAAGTCCCGAACGAACTCCTGCATACCGCAAATCCTCTGCGACTACCGCATAGCCAACCCTATCGCACGCAAGTCCTACTTCGATGCAAAACCAAGGGCCAGGCCAAAGTGAAACTCTAGCCATATCTCGAAGCGCTGACCCATTGCACCGCCTTGTGCGTCTCCCTAAGAACTCCCTGAGATCCCCTGCCCGCCGATTACGCTCTGGTAAGCGATTCCTCTGCGCCTCTCTTCGCCGACTAAATCGATAGTTTCTGTGTCTGCACCTTGGGATTGCAAAGACACCTCCGCATCCCACGGACTTCGAAGCGAAGATGGATCGTAGGACTTCTGTATCCCAATATCTCCGCGACCCGCTTCTCGAGGACAACAACGGCTGAACTCTCTAATCAAGTCGAGAAATTGCTCCGCCCTGACATCTAACCGACGCAAAACCTCCGGCACTTCCACCGGCTTAGGCCCCCCTCGCTTGGCAACTTCATTCTCTATACTCCACTGCAACAAACCAAAGTACTCCGTCGCGGAAATCGGTAAAAAACCTTTGTCGCTACATCGCGTTCCAAGCGTACTGATTTGTGGGTCCGTCGATAAAGTATCCAGAAGGATCGGACTGAGAAACTCTCCCCTCGCTGCACGTTGCTCCGCACTTAACTTCTTCGCTTGAGCGACCTCTTGTCCCTCAACCTTGCCTTCCACGTCAACTCTCGATGCATCTTTCGACATCGACTTGCTGCCGCAGAGTAATTGAGCACATAGACTCTCCAACTCGCTATCGCTGAACTCCTCGCGCTTCGCAGCTCCCAATGCACCAAGCAATTTCTTCGCACGCTTCACCTGTGCCTTCGACGCCTTGTCATTCTCCATCCCCAACGCAATCCTGAGCAAATCCAACCGTTTCTTCGCCGAAG
>JBJONT010000248.1:0-9677 GCA_046051705.1 Planctomycetota bacterium
AGCAACGTTATGCAACCAAACGCTAGTGATGCTGGCGGGCGATAAATTGCGATGCAGGACGATGCTGGGCGATATACCAGTGGACTAATGCACAAGCCTTGATGTGCAAGCGGCGATGGGCAACTCAATGAGGCTACTTGAGCAACTCGTCGATCTTCTTCCGAAGTGCTTCTTCATTCTCTTCACTTGCGCCCACGAAAATGTCGGCAATGCCTCCATCCCGATCAATGAGAACTGTATGTGGGATGGCTGAGACTGCATACTGCTTGGACACGGATCCATCCGTGTCTAACACCACCGTGGGAATCGTTTTGAATCGCTCCAAAAATGGACGCACTCGATTCTCTGGTTCTTCTAAATTCACTAAAACCAACTCAACCCCAGCTTCTTTGTACTCTTTGGAAACGTCTATCAAAGTCGGGATCGAGCGGATGCAAGGTCCACACCAAGTGGCCCAGAAATCCAAGATGAGTATCTTGCCTTGCATTTCTTTAAGCCGGAACGGTGTCCCATCGATTTTCATCAAATCGAAATCCGGAGCACCTTGGCCAATCAACCGCATCTGAGGTGTATCGCTCGGGCGATCATTCCCTTCCTCTGCTTCGTTGATGTACTTCGGATCCGGCGCATGCTGCAACTTCCATTTTCCATAGCGGTTTCGAGATGCATCAATACTAATAGCGTCTCCAAGTGACACCCGAAGTATACTTGACCAAGGCAACGCACACTCGCCGAGTTGCGGATGTCTTCCTCGTAATTCTTGAGTGTCGACAGACGTAGGTATAAGTGATACTCGTGCCCCTTGATCGAGAATGACTTGATAAGAACTTGCTGGATACTCTTGCTCAGAGGACACAGAATCCTCTACTTCGGGTTCGACTGACTCCGCTGCATCCAGTTTAGGAGCTTGGTCGAGCCTGATAAGCTCAGCAATGTTCTTAACCAAAACGGTGCGACCTTCTCCCCGGACATCAAGCACCATCTGATCGCGATCGAAGTGAAGGAGCTTGCCTCGAAGCAAATCTCCATCCCTTGAAACGACAAGATGTGTTGGGGGGTTATTTCGTTGAAGTCGTGGAACGGTGAGCATTCGATTTCGCGTAGCTCTGTCCAGTTTCTCAATACCTCGATAATCGAGAAACCGGATTCCACGCACAAGGGATTGGTCGATCGACTGCTTTGGGAAAAGTGGGGATTCGAAGTAGACTTCGGTGTCATCGCCTCTTCGTACTAACGCCGGAAAACAATCTCCGGAAAGAAGAAACAAACTAGGATCCTCTGGCTTTAGAGGCTTCCCAAAGTCATTTTCGCTTGCTGGTGCATCTGCACGCAGTGTAGCAAGCCCATCTGTATTCTTGGACCTTCTGGGCACATCCGGATTGGATTGTGTAAGGATCGGTTCGATGGCTCCATCAGATTGAGGATTCAGCGGTACTGGTTCTTTCGCGAAACGTGGAAGCCATGAAAAAGTGTTCTGTGTTTCGTTGATTTTCCTAACATCAGCTACCTTCCCTAGTGAAATCACTTCGTCGGTTACAAGTCGTTGTGAAATACGACTCTTTCCTGCTTCAGTTTCTTCGTTAGCCTCATCTGGAAGTGATGAGCTGCGTCTGCTTATTCGCTTTATGTCCTGCATTGCAAATCGAAGCTTCTGGCTCAGCACTTCGAGTACTACGCCTCTGTTGCCTTGATCTGAGTAGCTTTCGATGGTCTTTGATGCGAATCGCTTACCGTCAATTAATTCAACCGCGTATGGATTCGTGGACTCATCAATAGGATTCGGGAATTCGACCCGTTCTATCTCGTTTATGGGAATATCGATGGGAGCCCCATTACCCCCTAAAACCTTGATGCTAGCTGAATTGCTCGATACTTCGTCGCTCGAGTTAGCCGATTCGCTTGGCTGAATATCCCCAAAGAACGTTCCCCTATTTGCGGTCATCCATTCGATCTGCTGCGTACTTGATTCGCGTACTTCAGCGGGGATCGCAAAAGCGCTTCGCGATACTCGTAAGTCGCGCAGTGTGAGGACTCCCAAAGCTGTATTGGTAAAGCTTACTTTAGTGCGTCCCACGAGTTGCTCTTTGGGGTTACCGCGGAGCCTACCTAGAACTTGGTTCTCACGCATCAACACGTAGACTCCTTTATTTGCATCGCAGAGGAGTTTGAGTTTCAACGACTGATCTTCTTCGTACGGAAGTTGGATCGTAGTAACATCAGCGTCTTTGGAGTTCTCAAGTAGTAGAGTGACATTAAGAAGCTTGCGATTCTGGAGTTTACGAACCTGAAGTTCCATTCGTCGAGGTTCACCAAGGGTCAACCACCAGTTCGGTGAAGTTTGATCCCAACTCACGTCGATATCAATGGTTGCTAGCTCGGGTAGGTTCGTCCATTGCGATATGGTGGTTCCACTGGTATCCGTTGCAATTTCTCCTGCTTTTAGATACCACTTCGTTGCCCGTCCATTGCGTGTTGCAGGCAGGATTTGTTCCCATTGATTTGCATCAAGCACTTGGACGGCTTGATCGTTGCTAGCCGACAGTCGCAAAAGGTACTGTACTTGTTGAATCGGTATAGAGAGTTTTCCCAAGTCATTAACTTGGATTTCTAATTGCTCTTTTGAAATTGAAACCAGTGAACCGCTGAGGATCTCTCCCGTCACAAGTTCAGCGCAGAATATAGGCCCGCTTGAATTGCTTGGCGTGGATTCCCGTTCCGCTTGGGTTTTGTTTTGCGAACTGTTGTTTTGGATGAGTTGGATCGATTCCCAAGGAAAGCTGATCGGAGAGAGGAAACTCGGGCATTCCCAAAGGAGCAAGTTGTTTTCGTCACTACTTCGCCATGCCCCACGGAGGGTATCGCCTCCTTGGAGTCGAAGAACACTGTGAGTTTCCTTTTCGATCTTCTCTTGACTATCCGTTTCCTGTGCGTTGCCGATCGCACAAATGGTGGATAAACACATGGCGAGAAGAACCGAGGTTTGATGCATCAGTTTTCTCGGAGGAGTCGCGTTACTTATTGGTTGCATGGGATTGCAGCATTTGATGGATTTGGAGAGGTGCATTAGGGTGAGAACCTCTGTTTTGTTTGAAGGACTTGCGTTTGAGGCTTAGCGTTCGTAGATCGGTAAAAATCGGAAGTTTAGGGCAAGGGCAAGTAGCGACATACTTGTCGCGACAGGTGCTCCGTAATTGCCTTCAAAATGACCATCCCCGCGTTGTTTCTCTTTTAGCTCACGAATGAGGTTCTTATTCCACTTCTCCCAAGCCGCGATGTCGGATTGGAAAAGTGCTTGAGCTCGGTAGTAAGCCGTATATTCGCCGTAGTGATCGCTCGTCTCATTGGAGTCAAGCGACTTAAGGTAGCTGCTTGTTGCTTTGAACTCTTTGAGATCCTTTCTACCAGCGATGCTGTAGACAAGTGTTGCAATCGATACTCGTGCAGGAGAGGAGTCGAAGCCTCCCAGACCGCCAGCATAAGCGACTTGACCACTCGGAGATGTCATCGATGTGAAATAATCGATTGCGCGATCAATCGCCTTATCGGGGACTTCGATACCGGCATTTCGGGCAGCTAGTAATCCAACCATGACGGACCCTGAAACGGAGGTGTCTGCATCGGTTGCATCGGGAGAATATCGCCAAGCTCCGAGCGAGTTCTTGTTTTGACTGGTGATGGCGGTACGCACCGCTAATTCAAGTGCTTCGCCTATCGAACGATGTTTACCTTCTTTACGGTTGACACCATCCCAGAGTTTTCGTTCGTCGACAGCCCCGTAGGCTTCAGCTAGTGCAAGCATCGCGAAACCATGGTGGTACATACTCGATCCAAGGTAACCGGTGGATGCGTTTTGGTCTTCGATGATCGCGCGGATACCTTTCTTGATAATCTCGCTGTGCATTCCATAGTTAGGATCTTCGCCGTAAGCGAGGAAGGCCATGGTTGCTAATCCAGTGACTCCGGGTCCGCTTTCACCACCTTTCCATCTCCCCGAAGAGTCTTGGTTATTTTCAAGCCATTGCAGGCCTCGTTCGTAGATTTCGCGAACTTCTCTGGGGACCGCTTGACCTTGAAAAGCGTTCTCGCGAAGTGGATTTTGGGCAATCGCAAGCGACATATCCAGCGAAAGCCAAACGAGGATTACTAGCAGATGCAGGGAGCATAAACGTATGTAGTTCACTACCATTCCTCGCCGAATTCACGGACTACGAGTTGCAAGTCATCAGTTGTTTCCAAGGCTTTCTTTAGCTCTTGGATTTGTTCATTGGTGAGAATGTTCTGTTTCTCTTTATCGGGGAAGGACTGAAGAGTTTGCCAAGCTCTTTCAAATGTCTTCCAATTCTCAGGTTGTGACTGCGCGTAAGCTTCGAGCTTGTCGCGTTGTTTAGCGGTTAGTCCCAAGCGGCGTGAGACTCGAAGGATTGTTTCTAGGCGAAGCGTTTTCTCCCTGTATTCAGCTCGTTTTTCGGTTTCTTTTTTGATTGCCGATTGCTGGCTATCCTGAAGGTTGGATGTTAGTACTTTTTGCCAAAGGGAAGGCTGAGATTGATTGAGCACTCGCGGTTGGTACTTTTGAGTTAGCTTGTGGATGCGGTTGTAGAATTCTTGATACTCTTCTTGCGTTGGGTTGCGAGGGGCTTGCGAAGCGAGAGTGAGCACTTCCGTCTTGAAGCGTTGAACTTCCAAATCAGCAGTGGCTTGGACTTTTTCTCGGAGTGGTTCGTCAAGTCCACAAATCAGTTCAATCCTGTTCAAGGCTATTCGCGCTCGGCGGCGTTGGAATTGTTCGAAGGTTGATTCAGAGCCTCCGAGTTGGCTGTAGATCACATCGATCCAGCGGTCTGGATCCATGGCGAAATTGACCATGGCATTTTTGGGAGGAGCCGGTACTTCCTCTTCAGGTTCTGGAGGATTGCGATCAAAGATCCTGGGTATCTTTTCCGCTGTATTTGAAACTGTAGTTTCAGTTGGAGGGGTAGCTGATTTGGGGGATTGTGCTTGGACCAATTGCGCAGACAAAGCGACTGAGATTGGAATCAGCAAAAGTCTTCGCGCGTATGAATGATAGATCGATTGCATCATGGTTTTGGTGCTGCAGGAGCAATAGGATCGATAGAGATCGATTCGTCGCTTGAGATACCTGCGACTTCGAGTCGTTCGTTTAGACCTTTTGATGGTAGGTCGGTAGCTCCACCGGAGGTGTAGTATTCCTGACGTAGCCCACCAGGATCGCCGCCGGCCGTACGTTGTGATTCGCTCAGGATCGGGCTTATCCAAGCGAATTTCGTTTCCGGAGTTGTTCCGTGGCGGTACATGACCCACCAGGCTTCTTTCCATCGCTCGAGAATAAGTTTCTCGGCTTCGGCCATTTGGGTTGATGTCAGGCCGTATTTACGCTCCGCATCTGAGATCATCTTTCCGATGACGACTTTCTGTCGAAGAATGTTACGGCTGTTGAGCTCTTCGTCCCAGGTTGATTTCTGTTCGGGAGTTATGGATTCTGATGCTTGAACCCAAGCTTTCATCGCATTTTCGACTCGGTGTTCAAAGTCGACGCCCCCGCGTTGGTTTGACTCGGTGTAGCTTCGAAATGTTGATGCGAGTTTTGACTTCCATTGGGATTCAATGGTGTTTACGAGATCCTTGGCTTGTTGTGGATTAAGTTTGCAAAGGCTGTGAAGGGCGTGAAGCTCTTGTTGGATAAGTCCACGAACCCAGCGGCGCGCGGCTAGATCGCGATCGTTTTGAACGGGTACGCCTGGAGCAAGGACGACTGCGGGTGCAAGTCGGGCTGCTGGAACGACCGCTTGTGCAATACACTCAGTCTGTGAATTGCTAAAACAAAATAAGCAAATGCCGAGTGTTCGAAGCAAATGCATCGAGTAGGGTTTAAATGTTAATGGTGAAAACGTTTGAGCTTGAGAAGGAATCATGGGCGGCGTTCGATCCTTTCGAAATACTGATCGAGTCCGAAACGGAATTCCTCTGGAAGATTGGAAGAAGAGGTTCCCGTAGATTGTTCGATAGGGTGGTCTTCGCGAATTTCTTTTTCATTGACGCCGGGACCGACCATCGCAATTGCAGCGTCGGATGTATCACCTGATCCTCCACCTCCAGGATTGGAACCTCCGCCACCTCCACCGCTCTTAGGATTGATTCGCTTGCTTGATAATAGCAATTCAATTGCTTCCGTTTCCGCCGCAACTGCCGCTTTACCGGTATCAGGGCGTTTGAGGATATTTGCAGCATCGTTCATCGCTAGTTCAACTTGTTGCATGAGTTCGATTTCCTTTCCGAACTCTTCATCTGCATTAGGAAGTTCAGCGATTCGGTCGGCAACAGCCGCGATTCGATCTCGGAGTTGATATTGGGATTTTCCAAGTTCATCAACAGACTTCTGATACTGTTCAGCGGGTGCCGCTGGCTTTGCTTGATCAGCGACTCGAGTCCGTTCACGAAGATTCATTTCGCCTTCAAGAATTTGCATGACTTCAAGAACGATGGATGGTGGTAGTGATCCTTTGGACTTACCACCCGGACATTGTCCTTTTGCGGCTGGGTCTACAAGGTCTTCGGCCCATCGATCAAAGGTATCCGACCAGAATTCGGCTTCGGCAATAGCTACACCCTGTTGCTCAAGGACTTCTGAGGAGAGTTTTCTCAAACCTGCTACGGGATCTTCTTTTTGGATGTCGTCAAGAACATCTCGGAATTTGACCATAGGTCGTCGTTCGTGAAATGCTTGAAGATCATCGATTATTTGTCCAACGTTGTTCAGTGCGTTGTTCTCGCGAGCGGAGAGTTGGTCGAGTGCTTCGCGATCTTCAGATTTGAATTTCTTCGCGCGAGACCCGAAAACATTCGGGACGGTGCTGCTTACCGAGTCAGCCACAGCAATCTGTTCTCGAGCGGCGGCTTTGAAGCGTTTAACGAGAGTGCTTCCTTCCAAGTTTGCCATAACTTTGTTGAGCTCTTCGGATACTTTGTCGAATTCTTCCAGAAGAGCAAGTTGCTGTTCGACCGCTTGCTCGACGGCTTCGGGTGAAGGTGGCGGAGGCTCTTGATTTTGATTTGACTTCGCACCGGCAAGGGTTGTTGTTGGAAGACCAAGACTACCAGTGGAGGGTTTTTTCTTGGCGGGTTCCTCGTTGTTTTCATTGTTGGTTTCGGGTTGTTGCGTTGATTCGGCATCAACCACTCTCGGTGTGTTCTGTGTTGGTTTGTTGTTTTCTTCTTGTTCTTGTTTGCTGGGACTGGTGGTCGATTCATTTCGATTGGTACCAGCTATTTTGGGAGGTTCATTCGGTTGCGAGCTTGGGTTCGACTGTTTTGCGTTTTTAGCGGCTTGCTTTAAAAGGTTTGCAACTGAAGGCATCCGGCTTGCGGAGATTTCCTTCAAGATCTTTTGCATTTCGGCCCACTTCTCTAGGTGTCCAACTCCGATTTCGGAGTTGCGGGAGGCTTGTCGTAACAAGTCTTCGCCGCGTTGGGTAAGGTTGGAAAGGCGTCGTGCGTTTGCGCCTTCTGCTGATGCTTGTTGCTCAATCTGTTTGATCACATCTGGATCGGAGAGTTGGTCTTCGGAGAGAGAGCGAAGTTTTTTATTAGTCTCCAGGAGTTGCAATTCGCGATCTCGAACTTCGAGTGCTTCCCGTTGCCATCGGTTGAATTGTTGAAGTACCCAGAGAGCATGATCTGAGGGATTTAGCACCATGAGTAGGAACGGGTTAGAGTAGACGCGTTTCCTACCTGGCAGATAGTCTTCCACGAAGACACGCACTTCGAGAGGTTGTGGTGCAATTCCCATGGCACTTGCTTGGAAAATTGCGTCTGCATCAACTCGTTGGCTTGAGGCACCGCCTGCTATAAGAATTTGCTCACCGGATGTCTTTGTTGTGCCGACAGCTCCTTCGGCAGTCCGCCAATCTAACCCGACCTGTTTGACTCCAAAGTCATCGGAAGCGTGAACAAGAAATTTAAGTTGTTCGGACTCCAGGAGAACTTTTGCACGCGGCATTCCTTCGATGTAGATAGTAGGCTCTTCGTCAGGGTGGATCGTTACATTCAGAGGGAACGGTGATTTCGACGTGAGTCCAAGTTGATCGGTCCAGCGAACGGAGTGTGCTGATGATTGAGAGTCCTTCAGTTGCTCCGAGTCGAAGCGTTGTGCTTGCACATGAAGTGGTTGGGAGTCGAGCGTTACAGATCGAAGCTCCCGAGAAGCCTCTCCTTCGACGGTGTATCTAGAGCCTTCGACTAAGCTGATAGAGCCGCTACGGATATCTTTGGTGATAGGTTCTGAGATTTGTAGATAGTCTGGGAGTGCGATTTTTGCTTGTGCAGTGAGAAGTTCTGGACGAGTTGTTGGTTCAATTTTAATGCGAGGGGTCGCGTCACCGATCCTCAACTGTATTTCCGTGGGGCGGATCATTGGAGGAAGTTCAAACTTATAGGAGTCCGCTTGTAGATTACTTTGAAGCGCGGGTACTCCCGGAAGCCACAGTTGGGCAGAGTTGGGTTTCCAGTCGGATGTATGCATCAAGGGAACAGCAAGGGTTATCGATTCTCCGTGCGGGACTATCCACTGCGATGGAAGCTCACCCAGCTTAGTAAATGTGAATCGTTCGATAGTACGCCATGGCGAAAGAAAACGGGCCCAAGAGTTAGCCGAAGCGGCGGGGTAAACTAACGACAATGCGATTGCGATCAGAGATAGAACGCCAGCGAGACTGAGCCAGTGCTTGTAGTAGCTGGTCGGTGTTGCTTGGTTTAGGTTCTGCTTCGCGGCAACAGAAGCGACTTGTTCGAGTGCTGCACGACAAAGAGCGGGTGAGCGTTGCTGTTCTTGAGGGTTAGAGGCGAGCTCAATGGCACTCAATAAAGAGTCACCCAAGTTGGGGAGTTTATGAGTCATGAGTTTCGCTAGCGACGCGTGGGTTCGGTAACGAAGTACCCATCGCTGTAGCCACCAAGGAATGGTCGCAATGCTAATGGCAGCCAAGATCCATGCAGTCCATCTTGACCAAGAAGGCATTTCTATCCATCGTTCAATGGAGAAGACAATTAGGAATCCAGTCAGAATACCGGTAATCGCTAGTCCGATACTTTCCGAGATCTTGATTCGCCTCAAGTTATAGCGGAATGCTTTTAGCTGTTGGTCGAGTGATTCTGGTAGCCGGATATTCTTGTTTGGAATGGAGCTCATCGTATCCCAGATCTTTCCTCGAATGAATTTATTGCAGCCGAGCCTT
The DNA here is from genome assembly GCA_046051705.1 of Planctomycetota bacterium. Taxonomy (GTDB): domain Bacteria; phylum Planctomycetota; class Planctomycetia; order Pirellulales; family Pirellulaceae; genus JBKCUI01. The sequence continues at coordinate 9,252 of JBJONT010000248.1, forward strand.
CGGTGACTTCTGCTGTGAGCCATCAAGTGGTTTTACCGATGGCTCATTTTGTTTGCATGCAGCCTTCTACCAACTTCACAAGTATACCCTGAAAGTGACATTTTTTCATGGAATGTGGGGTGATTTCACAGTAAAGCCGAGTGTTCGGATACGTTTTCAGGCTCATTCGCAGGACTGGCTAAATCGGACAGGCTTCAAGGCGCCTTTGTCGGAAGCAACGCTAAGCCTTCGCAAGAGGTTATTGCTGGCATTTCCAAGCTGTAGTAAGTATTTCTCATCCGGGGGGCCGAGAACTTTTTCGCGCCAATCGTTGACATGGATTTTGAATTATGGCACATTGATTTTGGCAGAATGACTCGCCTAATATCGCTTTGTTTCTCGCACACACAACGTTCACGGCACACACAACCGTTGCAGAGCGAGCCA
>JBJONT010000249.1:0-9325 GCA_046051705.1 Planctomycetota bacterium
TGCTACATGTGAATCGGTCCTTGACTCCTGTCTGCTATGACTTCATTCTACCTCGATTCCGCATTTTGCTGGAATCTCGAAAAGCTAGCGGCTCGAGAAACACCTTTAAAAGGCTGGGCGCAAGCCGCTCCGCTTCCAATGAAAGCGGTGACGCGCAAGCGGCCCGGTGTGGGGATGCTAACAACTCACCGGATGGCTACCGCCATTCCGCTTTTAATTGAGCCGGTGAGCCGCAAGCGAAGTGGTAAAATTTGGACCGGTGCGTTCGACGTTCGAGTTGATTTGAACCGGGTAAGCCGATCACCGGGCGGCTTGCGCCGCACCGCTTCCATCAACCCACCGGGCGACTTGCGCCGCACCGCTTCTATCGATCCAATGCGGCTTGCGCCGCTCCGCTTCGAACAACCCTCAGAGCGGCATGCGCCGCACCGCCCGATCAGCTTCAGAATGCTTGATCGGACGGATAAGCATCAACATCATCATCGATAAGTCATCGATGAGTGCAGACGAGTTACTTAACTCGCTTGAACTTCAATCCAGCGTTCTCAGCAGCAGTACCTCCGGGTGGATTGAGTACCCACTCGTCGCTATTGAGACTCTTGACCGTGCCCCCCAAGGAACCCTTGTCGCTTGTCTCCATCAAGACCGCATCACCGTTGGTACCGAAGTCACCCGAAAGCTCCACGGCTGGCTTGCCCATTTCGGTGGCTTTCCAAGTGAAGGTTGAGTCTTCGGTGATGGTCAAGTCGATGGAGGTCGTCCCTGCAATAGCTTGCCACTTGCCAACCAAGTCGACTTCTGGAGCTGGCTTAGCCAACTCTTCAGCTTGTGGTTGAGGAGCGGCCTTCGCTTCTACAGGCTTCGGATCCAAAGCTTCCAACATGCGTTTGGCGGTTACGTCCTTTGGTTGGTTCTCAACCACGACCTTCAACGCGCGAACGGCTGAATCTTTAGCTCCGATCACCAAATAATGGTAGGCCAACACGAACGCCGAAGCTGGGTTCTTTGGATTTGCCTTGCAGTACTCTTCAAGCTTTCGCAGTTGAGCCGTGTAGTCGTCGCTGTTGCCGTATAGGCTGCTCATGGTGGTCCAATCCATACCAGGAGCGGCTGCCAGTAGAGAGTTCAGAGCAGGTGCTGCACTTGAATAATCTCCCAGAGCGAACAATGTCAGTGCACGGACTTCGTGAACCACAGGGTCTCCGCCGTTCTTGCCCAAAGCTGCGTTGAACGAATTCAACGCTCCTTGATAGTCCCCTTGCTTGAACGTTGCCAATCCGCTGTCGAAATCCGTAAAGGATTCTTCAATCTTGGCATTTGCTACAGGACTTGCTGTGGTCACAGGGGAGGAGGTCGAACTGGCCGTGGAGCCTTGACTCTCGGCTGTGATGTAGTTGTTCACGACAACCGGTTGCGAATAGTCATAAGGAACGCTGTTCGCTACGGTCGTAGTACCAACGGCTGGAGCTACATAATACGGGTTCACGTATCCGTAACCGGTATTGTAGGCACTGCTAGTGACCGATCCTAACCCCCAACCTACAGCACCCCAAACAACTGGCGAATACCAGGAGCTACCCCAGTAACCCGACCAGCAACCGTTGTACCAACCATGGTAGTGAGGGTGCACGCAGTTGTTGTTCCAGTTGTTACTCCAATTGTTGTTCCAATTGTTGTTGTACCCCCAGTTGTTACCCCAATTGTTGTTGTAACCTGGACGGTCCCAAGCTGGCCGGTTGTAGTTGTTGTTGTACCAGTTGTTATTGTTGACGTTGATATTGGTATTGCCGTTGTTCCAATTAGGTCGGTTGTTGTTGTTCCCCCAATTTCCCCAATTGCCGTTGCCGTTCCAATTATTGTTGCCGTTACCCCAGTTGTTGTTGCCGTTCCAGTTGTTATTCCCGTTACCCCAATTGTTGTTGCCATTCCAATTGTTGTTGCCGTTGAAGTTATTGTTGCCGTTCCAATCTGGACGGTTCCAATTTCCGCCATTCGGCCGGTTGCCGCCGTTGGGGCGATTACCATCGACAACGCCGGGCAACGTGGTGACTCCACCCGGACGGTTTCCACCGCCAAGGCTCGGCCGAGCAGGCTTGGTCGTCGGACGATTCAATCCAGGAACATCGTTTGGACGGTTGATTCCGCCCCCTGTAATACCGCCTGGCCCTGTAATACCGCCGGGGCCAGTAATTCCGCCGGGACGGTTGCCGCCACCTTGATTCGGGCGATTGCCTCCCCCGATATTGTTTCCACCGAAACCAGGAGCGGGTTTGGTCGTTGGTTGCCCGCCGTTTAGTCCAGGAATCCCCGGGTTTGGAGCAGGCCGTGTGGACCCGCCGCCAGGCAATTGCGGACGAGAGATTCCACCGAGCGACGGGCCACCACCTGGAGCAGGACGCGTCGATGGACGATCTGTTCCGGTAATGTTTCCAAAGCCACCTGGGGCCGGACGTGTGGTTGGCTGCATCGTGCTTGGAAGTTTGATGTTTGGGCGACTGCCAGGAGTCGAACCACTCAAACCGGGCGCAGGACGTGTCGCTCCGATATTCCCAGTGCTTGGCAAATTCGGCTTTTGAATTCCAGGTGCGGGTCGGGTGGTGGGCATCCCACCACCGAGACTTGGACGGTTCGCACTGATCGATCCGGTACTCGGTCGCTGCATGCTTCCGATGTTCCCGGGCATCGGACGGCTCATTCCTCCAAGATTTCCGCCTCCAAGGTTACCACCCATGTTTGAAGGGGCGGGCCGAGACTGCGGCATCGAATTACCGAAAGAAGGCCGACTCGTAGGCATCTGAGGGGATGGTCGGCTCATGGGCATTTGAGGACGGCTTCCACCCATATTCATGGGTCTAGCTCCACCGCCGCTGAACCCAGCCCCGCCGGGACGAGCACCACCCATACCTCCACCCATACCTCCACCCATTCCGCCCCCACGACCACCACGGCCTTGCGCCGAGGCTTCGTCAAGCGGAGCTACAAATGCCATCCCTAAAACCGCCACCCATCCGAGCGACGTCGTCAAGGGAACCGTCCAACCCATCATCCAATGCCGAGGGCTCTTTTTCATCTCTGCGCACTCAATTCTTGGCAACCGCCAAATTGTATTTGAACCTGTTTGGTACCTTGGGAAACCTACCCCATCATTTTCGCATTGAGCGTTCAGGAGAAAACGGCTCCACGAACGCTTTTTTCAATTACCCTCAAGCGACCACTCGCGAAGGTGTTGCTGACCAGTTCACTATTTCGCTTCTGGCGGACGACGAACCACGGTGTACTCGTAGTCTGGCTCTTCAAGCCCTTCGGTCATGCGATGCTCACCGCGGATCTTGAACCGATCCTTGTTCTCAGATTCCATTTTGACCGTTGCAGTTCCACGCGATCCATCTGGTGCGACGGCTTTCGATTGCAATACCAAACCATTCGGTGTTGGAATCCACAGCCCTTCGCCAAATCCTCCGTCGGAATCAAATGTCCAAGAACGAAACTTTCCTTCGTGAGCATCCCAAGCGATGCGTTGAAAACTCTTCATGACAATCTGATCACCATTCTTGATGAGGATATCACCCACGATGAAATTGCCATTGTCATCCCAACGGTAATTCATGCTTACCTTTGAATCACCCGACTCGTTGACCCACTCGCCGACGATCCAAGCGATCCCTTCGAGGGCTTCGTGCGGTGTCGGTGCAATCGGCTCTGCGACATCGCGGAACGAAGCGAGCTTCAAACCGGCATCGGTCTTCTTCCAAATCGACGAGAATCGCAACACCGAACCGCTATTGCCATCCTTGTCGATGATTGCTCGCGTTCCGTCGACCATTGCCAATCCAGCCACAGTACGAACTGACTCGACTTGCGCTTCGGTCTTCGCTCCAGGGTAAGCTTCATGGAAAGCTTTCATCAAACCTTTGATCTCTTCGTGTCCTAAGTGGACGGTTCCCGAGTCGTCAATCAATTCTCCGTCGGGCAAAAATACTCCAGCGATCGCATCGACATTGGCGGAGTTAAAAGCATCGACAAGCTGCTTGGCGGCTTTCAATACGTCGGCTTCTAAAGCTGCTTGCTCGGGCGAGACGGGCTTGGCCGCCACCGCTGCGGGTGCTGCCGCTGCATCCTGTGCGCGAACGTCCTGAATCTCTGTTGCTGTAACCCCTAGCGATGCGATTCCTAAGGACAAACCAAAAACCACCGCGCCTCGCAACGAACCGGCACTCGCTCTGCACAAAATACGATAAGTCATACAATACAGCCTTCTTCTGAAATGACGCACTCGAATGATATTCACCGCTAAGAAACCAAGGATACTTAGCCCTAATCACTCTTCCAATCGAATAAGAATTGGATCAAAGATTAACCTGCAACAATACGAACCAATCTACGAACCGTCAACTAGCGATTCTTCACGAACAATCAAAAAACCACGACGAAAGACCACTGAAAGACCACTGTATGAAAACCAAGGATTACCCACCGATCATCAAGCCTCGTCCCGTCACCTGGCTACCCCCCAATTGCCAACCTGAAAAGCATCTCTTCATAATCCTCGCCACAGCCTCCGCCTTAGGTATTTTAACTCAAAGCCAGCAAGCCACCTGCCAAGCACAAGACGCATCGAAAAAGGGAAACGCCACACTCACATCCGGATGGGAATTCATCGCAACCCCGACCGACGCACCCTTGAGGGAAAAGAATCTTTCCTGGAAATCTATCGAACTGCCGGCGACCTTCGAAGAACACGAAGGTGTCTCCTTCGACGGGATCGGCTGGTACCGCACGAGAATTTCTTCCGGGCTTTCTTCCGGGCTATCTTCCAGGCTTTCTCCCGGCTCAAACTCGAACCCCCACACTCGAACCATCGTGCGACTCCACGGCGCGGCGACCGAAGCGACCTTGTGGTGCAACGGAGAGAAAATCGCTGAGCACCTCGGCGGATGGACTCCATTCGAATGCGACATTACGAAATTTCTCAACGATGCAACTCCTCGTTCCAATCAATCGGATGCGAAACCGCAAGCCGAGCTGCTGATCAAAGTCGATGAACGCGTCGGGCATAACTCCCAAGGCTTCCTGCCTGTCTTCGCTCCCCACTTTGGCGGACTCTGGAAACCGGTCGAAGTCCTTGAACTACCTCCCGTTTGGATCGATCCGCATTCCCTTTTCCTCTGGGGAGATCCTTCCACCTCAAACCTTCACTATGAAATCACTCTTCACGGGCTGGACCAACAAGCCATCGCGGACTTTCTTCCCGAGCACCCACTTGAAATCCATCTGGACTATCGCCTGAAATCCCAACGAACCACCGATCAGACGCTAATAGGCGACGACACTCGCGAAGATGACAATCAATCCGATTTGGATTCTTGGACTCGAATAACGATTCCCTACTCACAAGCCGATGCTCAAAGATTGCTTGAAAAAGGATCGCTGCTCCTTCAAGGTCAAATTCCGATTGTCGATCCAAAACTTTGGAGTCCTGAACAACCCAATCTTTACGAAACGAAACTTTCTCTCACCCAAAAAAACTTACCCAACGCACCACCTGTCCATCAACATTCCTCCACCGCAGCCTTTCGCTCCATCCGAGTCCAGGGCGATTCCATCCTGCTTAACGAAAAACCACTGCAAGTCCGTGGGATTCTCAATTGGGGATACGCACCTCCCAGGGTTGCGCCAAGTCTCGACCCGAAACATTGGCGCGACGAACTGAAGTTCGCAAAAGACAACGGGTTCAACTTGATGAAGATCTGCTTGTGGATCCCTCCAAAAGGCTACCTTGAGCTCGCCGATGAAATGGGAGTCTTGCTCTGGATGGAATACCCCACGTGGCACTCCCAATGGACCCAAGCTGCGTTGCCAACTCTCGAGAAGGAGTTCGATGAGTTCTTTCTCTACGATCGCAACCACCCGTCGGTAATCCTTCGAAGCCTGACTTGCGAGACTGGCCCAAGTGCCGACATCGACGTTATTCGAACTCTTTACGATCGATGCCACCGACGAATCCCTGGTTCGATTGTCGAAGACGACAGCAGCTGGATCCAATGGAACCGCATCCACGATTTCTACGATGACCATCCTTACGGCAATAACCACACGTGGGTTGCAACTCTCGAACGACTTCGATCCTACATCGCCGAGCATGGCGTGAAACCACTGGTGCTTGGAGAAGCCATCGCGGCGGATACTTGGTGCCCTCCGAACTCTCTGGAATCGATGCGTCAATCGCTCCCCGAACAAGCACTGTCGTTGCAATCCTTAAAGCGAGGCACACCGGAATCGCCTTACGAAAGCCCATTCTGGTTCCCACTTGCATATCAAGCGAACGAGAGCTGGGCCCAAGCTCGTTCGATCGACATGGGCAAACCCGCCGTAGAGCGACTTGAGCAAGACTCGAAACGCTACGCTTGGCTGATGCGGAAATACCAGATAGAAACCTATCGGAACGAATTCCCCAACGGAGGCTACGTCGTCTCCGTGATCCGCGACTTCCCCTTCGCCTCGATGGGACTACTCGATTTTGAGAATCGACCCAAGTGGCCCGCCGAAGCCTTCGAATGGCATTCGGAGCATGCACTTGTTTTGCGAACCATCGACGAGCGACGCAGTTTCTTCGAAGATGCTCCCTTCGAAGCCAACCTCGTCCTTCAATCACCGAATTTCCATCGACAACTTCATGAGCAGCCCGACCCCTTGAATTCAACTCAATTGACCGATGAGTACACCCTTGAATGGACATGGTCCTCCCAAGAACACACCGCTAACACTGGAAACTCTATCACTGGAAAACGGCGTTTCTCCAAAGCCCAGCTTGAGAATTTCCTCTCGACCGATCCACCTAAATCCCTCACGTTATTGCCGCTCCACTCCTTGAAAGACCAGCTTCCGAAAATCTCCAATACGAAAGGGGACAACGGGAGCGGACAGGGGAGGGAAGCGGGGAAAGAACCGGTCAAATGGAACCTCAACGTCCAATTCAGCAGAGGATATGTCGAGAAGTCGACTCCTTACTTAAAGCAACAACGCATCCTTGCGAAGAACAATTGGGACTTGTGGCAAATCCCAGCACCATCACAGGAACGCAGCCAAGCGACCGAACTCCATCCGATGCTCGAACTGCATTCGTCTTGCAGCGAGCAGACTCGCAGTGAGCTTGCATCGCTTTGCAGAGCACTGAGTTGGCCCGAACCTACGATTGAGCGGGAACCTACCATTGAGCCCAATCCAAAGATAAAGATTGAGCCAGTGCAACCCGAATCACTCCGTGCGCAGGCCCCCTCCAAGACAGGTTTAGCGGAGCCACCAGAGAATGCTTCTGCGGAACAGAGCTCGCTGAATCGCAAACGACCGATCATCATCGCGCAACGCTTCGACGAACAACTTCTTAACGATCTTGAACTCGGGCGCAGTGTGCTGCTTATACCTGATGGTCAGCCAGCGAGCTTACCCCTCGCGCAGCATTGGTTTCTTCGGGGTGGACCGATCATCGATTCTTTTTCGCGATGGAACCGCTCTCATGATCTCATCTTGGATCTGCAGCACTTCGATCTCGCTGGCCCTGTGGTATCGGACATGCAATGGCTGCAGGAGTGCACCCCACTGGTGATGCTATGGGATAACCACGATATCCCAAAAGTGAAAACACACGGATTGATTTTTGCGACGCGCATCGATCGAGGGACATTGTTGGTAAATGCGCTGTTGATCAACAGCCTGTTGGCAAACAGAGAACAAAACATCGAAAGCTTGAATCCCGCCCGAGCTTGGATTCTCTCCGAATCGATCAATTACTTGCAAACCGCGAATGATTCTGTGCAGCGAGGAACCGAAGTCGTACAAAACACAATCGCGGCCCTTACCCCTGAATCGCTGCAAGGGATTCGCAGTGGGCTCCGTCAAAAAACCCTGCCGTTGAAAACTTCAAGCTGGGTATTCCGTCCTGACCCGCAGAATCGAGGACTGGAGCTTGGTTGGCATCTGCCCGACTTACCAAAGCCCGATTCGCAAACACTTGAGCCCCGGCAAATCGAAACTGAGCTACAGGACAATGAGTTACAGAACAATCCGTGGAAACCTATCGAGATCGGCAAACATTGGGAGTCCGAGGGCTACCCTGGCCTCGACGGGTGGGCTTGGTATCGCACCGAAGTCACCGTACCGCCCGACTGGGTCGGTCAGGAACTGCATTTATGGATCGACGGAGCGGACGACTACATCGAAGTCTACGTAGATGGGATCAAGATTGGATCTGCCGGGGAGCGTTCCACCAGAAAAACGGCCTTCGAAGAACTCGCCAGTTTTCCGATTCCGGAAGACCCAATTCCGGCAAACGCAATTCCGGCAAACGCAGTGGAAACCTCCAGAGTGGGTTCGAGGAGCGCAAGAGCGGAAACAACGGTGCAGGGCCCCAAGGCGAGAATCCTAAAAATTGCCATTCGGGTCGAAGACTGGCAGGGGGCAGGGGGGCTCTTCCGCCCCATTTCGCTCTCCAACACCCCCAGAATTAACGCTCCGAAAATCATCCGCTAGACGAACACCCCCACCACAGGATTAACAAACCCCCATTAACTACTACTGGACGCAAAAACACCCCTTTAAACGACTCCAAGGAGCGAATTTCTAACTTAAGAAAAAAAATAACTCAAAAGCAACAAATATTTGCGTGCCGATGATTGATTTCAAGCAATGTTATTGCTTAACATGATTCATTGAGTACCGGACAATTTCCGTCCGCGTTTTTTTCCTTCGTTTTATGAGGTTTTTAGCTATGAAGCTTCGACGATTGCGCGGCTTCACGCTCGTGGAACTCTTGGTGGTGATCGCCATCATCGGGATTCTCGTGGGCTTGTTGCTACCGGCGGTCCAAGCCGCCCGAGAAGCTGCACGACGCATGTCATGCAGCAACAACATTCGCCAAGTCGGCTTGGCGTTTCTTAACTACGAGTCGGCTTACAAGAAGTTTCCTCCAGGATGGGGTGGACCTGCACCCGGAGGAACCGGTACCGATGCGGATCCGAACGTCGGACGCGTCGGGATCAACCGATGGTCGGGTACTTTGATGGTTCTTCCGCAAATGGAACAGAACCAACTCTACACCCAGATCTTCACGATCCCTTTCCGTCACCCAACCAACGGCACCGTCATCAATGCATGGCTGTGGCCTTGGGACATGGGTCCTGGCGGGAACTACACTCCATGGCGCACCCAAGTTGCTAACTTGCGATGCCCATCGGATCCGGGCAAGATGAACCCAGATGCGAACTGGTTCGATGACGGATCGGCTCGTACGAACTACGTCATGTGCTATGGCGATACCACCCAAGACAAC
>JBJONT010000250.1:0-10857 GCA_046051705.1 Planctomycetota bacterium
TTACAAGCCTATCGTAAGGTGTTGTGCCGCCAGTTCCGGTTGCATCCCGAAATGGTAACGCTTAGCCTTGTGCTCCTCAGCGAACCTGTTGTGGTGCCGATTGAATAACTGTAGGGAGGTGAAGATATCGGTTTCGGTTGTGAAACCAGCGTTTTTGGGAGTACAATTATGGCGTGCCCCTCCGACCACCTGTTCTGGTATCGCTTAGTGACTTCGAAAGAAGCAATCCCTCAAGTTAACTCATGGCATTTCCTGAAAACAACGCAGTAACACCGAACGATAACTCACCACAAGACTCGAAAACTAAAGACCAAGTCGCCGTTGAGTATGAGCATTCAACAAATCTTCCCGGTGTTCTGCAGCAACTCAACCTTTCCGTTTTGATATCAACGTATCAAGCGGGAAAGCTTGTTGTCGTTGGAAGTTCAAATAATACTCCAGCGTTCTCGTTTCATACGTTTGATCAAGTGATGGGAGTCGCAGTTGCACGGGATCAAATCGCTATCGGATCGCGTCGACAGATTCACTTCCTAAATGCAGCGCATGATGTTGCACCCAATGTTCCTCCACAAAAATATTACGATGGTTGTTTCCTAGCTAGGAATAGTTTTGTTACCGGTAGTATCCACGGACATGATTTGGCATTTGGGAACGAAGGCTTGTGGGTCGTAAACACCCTGTTCTCGTGTTTATGTACTCTGGATGAATCTTATAATTTCTTCCCGCGATGGCGTCCTCCCTTTATCTCTCAGCTCATCGATCAAGACCGTTGCCACCTCAACGGGCTTGCGATGGAAAATGGTGTGCCACGATTTGTCACGGTGTTAGGGCAAACCGATCAACCTGCTGGCTGGAGAGAAAGAAAACGGGATGGAGGAGCAATTCTCGATGTGCCCAGTGGGGAAGTGGTATGTCAGGGGCTGTGCATGCCCCATTCCCCGCGTATTCATCAAGGCAAACTTTGGGTTCTGAATTCAGGACGCGGTGAGCTTTCGATTGTCGATACGAAGTCTGGGCATGTTCAAGCCGTTGCAGGTCTTCCAGGTTACACACGCGGTTTAGCTTTTTACGGAAACTATGCCTTTGTTGGGCTTTCTCGTATCCGTGAAACCAATATTTTCGGTGGCCTACCTATCGGAGAGAACCCAGAGTCCCTGAACTGCGGTTTGGGGATCGTAGAACTGACCACGGGACGAACGATAGCAACTTTGCGTTTTAAGACAGGGGTCGAGGAGCTATTTGCTGTCGATGTATTGCCGAATATCCGAAACCCAAAGATTGTTGGACCAGCGCCCGCGAAAGGCGAAGACGAAGAAGTCTGGATCGTTCCTCCGTTGAATATGCAAACCATGCAACCTCGGCGTTCCCTCAAAGCGCCTGTGGGATCCATTGAACATACCAGTCCAGCAACAACTGCACTGGGGCCTAAAAACTCCGGGCAAACCACGGCTCAACCGCAGACTCTCTCCGATGACTCGCTCGTCGAATTGACCGAGAAAATCCAGATCGGTGAACGAGCTCATGCGCAGGGCAATTTAAAGGAAGCTCACGATGCGCTCCGAGCGGCTCTCGAGATGGCACCCCGCTCGGCAGATCTCTTAAATCGACTTGGTAATCTCTATCAAGACATGGGTGATCAAGCATCTGCATTGAATCTTTACCAGAAAGCCACCGAGGAAAGTCCTGATTTTGCACCCGCACATCAAAATCTCGGTGTGTTGTGCCAGGTCATGAATCAACCGTTGCGAGCTTTGAATCATTTCGGGATGGCGCAAAGTGCGAATCCGCAAGCCATGAACATAGTTCTGGGAGCGAAAGTCCTGCCGATCGTCTACGAGAATAAAGAGCAGGTTACTTACTGGAGAAATCGGTATGCGACTTGTGTCGATGCTCTTGTAAAGGATCGCATTGAGATCGACACAACGCATGCTCTGGCCGACACGGCGTTTTATCTCGTATATCAAGGAGAAAACGATCGTGACATTATGAAGAACCTCGGTAAAGTCTATCGAGGTGTGCAATGCACGGAGCGTAAAGAGAAAATCAAACCCGCTGGCAGGAAACCAAAGATCGGTTTTCTATCCACCTATTTCAAAGACCATACCATTGGACGACTTAATCTCGGTCGTATCCAACACTTGGCTGGAAAAAACATCGACGTATCGGTTGTCTCCTTGATGCGGCCATCCGATCCGATGGCTCAAGCTTTCAGCTCTGCGGCGGATCAGTATGTCGTAGTGCCTCGAAATGTCGATGCGGCGCGAAGGCAAATCGCAGATCTGAAACTCGACGCCTTGATCTTTACCGATATCGGCATGGATGCGATGACACAGAGCCTTTGCTATTCCAGAATGGCGCCGATTCAAGCCGCGACTTGGGGGCACCCAGTAACGAGCGGTAGCCCGATGATCGATTATTTCATTTCGAGCAAGCTGGCTGAACCGGAAGATGCCATCAGCCACTATACAGAACAGCTTGTAGAACTACCCAACATGGGCGTCTACTATCATCGCCCAGTTCTTTCGGGTCCAAAACGGACCAAAGAGTTCTTTGGCCTAAGCCCCAACCAGCACGCTTACGTATGCCCTCAAACAGCGTTTAAATTCCATCCCGACTTTGACCAGGCTCTTGCGGGGATTCTCGAAGCAGATCCGCTTGCAGAACTCATCCTGATCGAAGGACGCGTTGCGGCTTGGACTCAAGCTCTCAAGCACCGTTGGGAACGGACGTTACCTGATGGACTGAGGCGTGTGAAATTCCTGCCAACGATGCCGAATCCAGACTTTCTCCAGCTTCTCGCCTGTGCAGACGTATTGCTTGATCCATTCCCGTTCTGCGGAGGCAATTCGAGCTACGAAGCGTTCGCGGTAGGCACGCCGGTAGTTACCCTGCCAGGACGATTCTTGAGAGGACGCTTGACCTACGCGATGCTGCAACGCATGGGGATCACTTCATTGCATGCGTCATCTGTTTCCGATTACGTTCGGATCGCGGTCGAACTTGGGTGCGACCCGAGCAAGAATCAAGCTTGCCGCAAACAGATCAGCGAATCGGCAGGGGTGCTTTTTGACAACCCTGACGACGTGAGTGTTTGGGAATCGCTATTCCAAAGCTGGATAGGTTAACTGCTTGCTGTATTACCGGTTGATTTCACGCCATCTCGCAGCAGCGTAGCCGACAACTCTCGAAGAGTCACCGGTAACGCTTACGCTCGTGTCATACCCAAGTTCCTCGATGGTTGTAGCAACACCGAGTTCCTTTAGGGTTTGCATGACAAGTGCGGCTGGAACGATGCCGCACATGCTGATTTCGTTTTCACGGCAAGTATCGAACAGCAGCTTCGCGTCCCCTGACTTTAAAGCATCGAGGGCCAAGCGATCTTTGCGTCGGTTCTCTTCGTCGCTGGCGAAATGATTCATGTCGCTTGAAACAACCAATAAAACATTTCCTTCCGTCTCTCGCAATACATCGGAGAGTTGCTTTGCAGCTACCTCGATGTCGGACCAATTGGCTCCCCCCATGGCGATGCACACCAATTGAGGCCGACTGGCTTTCGCACTTACGATCCGATCGAGAATCGGAAGTTGAACTTCGGCTCCATGCTCGCGCAAGTGTGCTGCTGCGTCGAGTTCCATCCCGGTGACGCGGGAGGCGATTTTGCGACTTAGTTCTTGGTCTATGTCGAATCCCTTGGTTCCGGGGAGTTCCCAATGTTTGGCTGATGAGACAGACCAATCGGCTCCAAGTCCGGTATGTTTCGGGCCAATAATGATTACGGTGGGAGGGATCTCACAGCTTTTCCAACCTTCGGTTGCTAATTGTCCGCTGTACTTCAGCCCCGCATGCGGAACCATGACTGCGCGTACATCGGTTGCTGGTTCGGATTTCGACTTGGAATCAAACTGACTTAGCAAGCTTTGCAATTCATCATGGTTTGCTGGATAAAAACTACCCCCTAGCATTGCCTTTCTCGAACGATCGCTTGGATCGACACCGGGGATGTTCGATGCAAGTAACGAGCTTGCTGTCGACATACATCCGAGCGAAAGAATCGTTACTGGCATCGTGCGAGACTTGACCATCGCTGCTGCTTCTTGGGCCAATGCATGCGGGGTCTTGGATTTGTCGAACGCTACAGCGACCCGCTCCCCGCAAATCGCTAGGATCCCGCGTTGACTTGGATCAATCCCGTCTAAGTCGCAGTCGCTCAACTTGTCGTGCAACTTTCCGCCATCCCAGTCGTTGGTATGTAACGAGCCGTGATGAGCTGGACTGTAGAGCACGCTTACGGCGATATCGATATCGACCGATTTGTCAAAACGTGTACGTCGCAATGTTTCTTCTGCAACGCGGCTGAGGTCGAATACGGTTGACTGCAAGGGGACTCCGGGGCGGAGTGAGGTCTGTATCCAATGAGCCATTGGAGTCTGAGTATCGAGATCCACCGCCGAGAGGACGATTCCATGAACGGTACCATCCATGGCGTCTAGCACGTAATAGTTCGGCGTCGCACCATGCGAAAACGCGATCATGTTCTGGACGACCGCTCCCTTGAGCTTCATCAAACTTGTAAAGTCTCCTGGAACATACGCTTCGGGTAAGGAATCGGGCAATCCAAGTTCACGGAAACTCCCGCCGATTTCAAGGCCTTCGAATAAGTCCAACTCGACCGATGGGTCTTTCCAAGCGTCGTTTGGCAAGGAAGCTTTGCGGCATATTCCTGCCAAGTATTGTGCAACATCCCAGTTTTGTTCGACTGGAACACTCGGCAGGAGCAAACCAGCTCGCTGTCCATAAACGCTGCTTGCCTTCGATGAAATCCGCAACCCATGTTTCCCGATCTCGATCGCTTTGTCTCTCTGCTGTGAGGGAACGGAACATGGGACAGGTGCCGAGAGCAAAGTTACATGACATGAGAGGAAAGGAAGTTCCACGCTGGCGATAGCCGGCATGCGAGGATCTTCCTTGGCTGTCCGTTCGGCGGATTCGGTCAATGCATCGCGCAGAGTTGTGGGACGACCGAGAAATCCACAACAACCTCGCAGTGTCTTCCCTCGTTTGAGTGTTGTAAAACAGCCGGTAACATACTGCCCAGCTAAGTCACCTAAAGCATCAAAAATATCGGCATTCACGCGTAGCTTTAGGACCTTCGCGGCGACGATCTTGGCGGCAATGTCTTGGATGGTTTTCCGTTGCTCTTCGCTCAACGCTTGAAAATTCAATACAGGGAGTTTCTCAATGTTAGGGTTTTGCATCGCGTTAGCCGTAATTCCTGAATGGTATGCTGTTTCTGAAGAGGATACCGTTTTTAAAGTTGATTTAGTTTTTAAGGATGGGTTAATAGTCAGTGGAGTAACCGATTGAAATGGCCGCATGTCGATTGGAAGCCTTTTACGACCCCAAGTTCCCACACTGCTTTGAAATCGGCCCGCCAGCTTACCTTGGCAAGCTTTACAGCGGTCGCCGACGAGTTCGACTTTTCGGATTTCGTACCAGTCTCGTTCAATCAGCATTTCTCCGCAACCCGGGCAATACGTCGAAGCGTGCTTCGGATCGTGGACGTTCCCCACGTAGACGTGATTTATCCCGTGAGATTTCGCAATCAAATACGCATCCAGCAAAGTCTGATGAGGGGTCGCTGGCCGATCCATCATCCGAAAATCTGGGTGGAACGCTGAAAAGTGGATTGGTACATCAGGACCAAGGGTTTTGACGATCCAATCGCACATCCGTTTGATCTCATCCTGTGAATCATTTGCACCAGGAATTACGAGGTTCGTTAGCTCGAACCAAACATCTGTCTCATGCTTGAGATATCTCAAAGTATCGAGCACAGGCTCTAATCGCGAATAAGTGATCTTGCGATAGAACTCTTCGGAGAACGCTTTCAAGTCGACGTTGGCGGCATCCATCCATCGGAAAAAATCACCCCTAGCTTGTGGCTCAATGTAACCTGCGGTCACAGCCACCGTAGCAATCGATCGTTCACGGCAAGCCATGGCTGTATCGATCGCATACTCTGCCCACACGACCGGATCGTTGTAAGTAAAAGCCACGCTGCGGCACTGATAGTGCAAAGCAGCGGCAGCGATTGAGTCGGGAGTGGCTTCCTGAGATAGCTTGCTCACCTCTCGCGATTTACTGATGTCCCAGTTCTGGCAGAACTGGCATCCTAAATTGCAACCCGCCGTACCAAACGACAAAACACTTGTGCCAGGGTAAAAGTGATTCAACGGTTTCTTTTCGATCGGATCGATACAGAACCCGGTGCTTCGACCATACGTGTCGAGAACCATCGCTCCATTTTCAATCTTTCGTACAAAGCAAAACCCTCGATCCCCTTCCTTCATCCTGCATTTGCGAGGACACAAATCGCAAACGATCCGGGTCATGTCATGAGTCGGCCCAGCTAGGCCGTTTGGGTTCAATTCTTTTGTCGATTCAACTGCATATTCGGCTGCGGTGTCACCTGTGTTATCAAGGTGCCACCAAAGTCCTGGAGAAGCCCCCAGTCGGTCCGATGCTGGATCTTTCATGCAAGCGACCTACAGCTGAAATGCATCTTCTTCGGCTTGCTCGGCATAGAGTGGCATGTAGCGATAATAGACTTCGAGCATCATGGTTGCCATACATGTGCAGTACAAACGGCCCCCAGCTTGGGAGCTGATTCCTTCGTCAAAGTACCAGCTACCTGCTCCGTGCCCATTCTGGACTTGCGAGCCAATCAGCAGACCCTTCATTTTTTCATTCCACGATTCCCACTCCGTTCCGCCGTACTGTTTGAGGACTTGAGTGGCATAGTAATTGAAGTAGCTATCGCCGGCGCGGGGGCCCGACTCGACGAACTTGGCTACCGCTGCTTTGATGGATGGCTCTTCTTTGTTCCATCCTGAATACATACGGCAAAGTACGCCGCAAGCGGTCATTGCTGGGCGGTAGTCCGTAGGATTCATTTTCTTGGAATCGAGGGAGTAGTGATATCCAAATCCGCCAGGAACCATCATGGTATCGAGGAAGAAATTGGCTTTGCGAACTGTATCGATGTCGTAATTTAAACCCGACATCGCGGCACTTTTGATGGCCATCATCTGCCAACCGACTACCGAGGTATCTCCTGGCATCTTGCCTTCGGGGAACGGCGAATAGTGCCAGCCACCGGTTTGTGGGTTTTGAGCAAGTGTCATGTAATTGATACTTAGCTGTGCAGCTTCAAGCAACCGTGGGTCGCGGGTCATTCCATAAGCTTCGCACATCGCGATCGAAGCGATGCCGTGGGCGTACATGTCATCGAGCCCTTTAGCGTGTCCGTCGCCGACCCACCAAGCTCCAAAACCACCTTGAACCTTCATGCTTTGAATCAAAAAGCTAAGTCCTTTGAAAACCGTCTCTTTGTATTCACCTTCCATGTGCGTCTGGCCGGCGCCGAGGAAGCACATCAGTGCCATGCCGGTCGCCGCATTCATGCTTGGGCCCCGCTCACCTGGTCGATCGCATTTACCGCCGCATACGAGTCCGTGGGTAAATGTCCAAGCTCCGGTTTGAGGATTTTGATGTTCGGCTAACCACTTCAGAGCCATCGAGACAGCGCGTTCAGTTTCGGTTGTTCCACCGAACTTTTTGAGCATCTCACGTTTCGTCTCTTTGGAGCGACTGTTGAGGGACGCTCGCATCGCCGCACTGCTTTGAGCTGCGAGGCTAGAAGCGGGTGCTAAGGATTCGCTCAAGCTCGACATCGATACCGCAGGGGCTTCTGCCACCAGACTGCTCATGTCCATTTCGACTTTAGCATCCACAGCGGTCGGCTCAACGGATGGAACATCCGAAGGCACGTCTTCCGACTCTGCCTGCATTTCGGCAGTCGAATCATCCATCGAGAATTCTTCCAACGCATCGGATTCGCTTCCGACCGGTTCACCAACGTTGAGCAGCAAGCTGATTTCTTTGGTGATCGGTTCGATGTTCCAAGCGGCTAGAGCAAGGATTGCCGCCACGTGTACGACGGTGCTGATCGCCCAGCTCGGAGCGGCGTTCCAAAATCCGCTTCGTTTGCGAACCTCAGGAGTTTCAAACTCGTCGTCGGAAGACTCGGAAGATTCCGCGTCGAGGACTTTAGTACCTTTGTTCGCTGTTGCCCCGGCAGTGGGCTTTGAGGTAGCAAGAGTAGCAGCCTTGTTCGGTGCGCTCGTTACTTTCGATGGTTCCTTGATCGGCTCAACGACTGCGTCGCCATTGGTGTTTTTGCCGGTGATGTTTTTGCCGGCGGAGTTATTCGTAGTGGCGTTATTACCAGTTGCTGCTTTGGTACTTGCACCTTTTGCCGGTCCGCCCGCAACTTTTTTGTCGGAATTCCCTTTTGGCTCAGAAGCATCCTTGGGGCCAGAATTGCCTAGGGAGTTAGCGTTGTCCTGGGACGATGAATCGCCATCGGGCAATCCGATATCGAATCGATTCAGATCATCACCCGGATTTGGCCCAGGATTCGACCCAGTATTAGATCCAGGATTCGACATGGTACACCCCGCAAGACAAGTGAATAAGGCAAGTGGAACCTCCAGGGAAGTTTGTTGTGGACTACCCTACGAAGTCTTCCTTGGAGAGGGTAACATCTTAGCAGTTTGACTACCTGGAGTGTACTCAAACAACCTCATTTTACCCTAAGACTCGTTCCAGCCCGTTTTCCATGGTTCGCTATCTTGACCGAAGTTTCAAGAAGTTCATGGAGTACCCTTACGGACCGATTTTTCGGGTTACTTCAACCAGTCACAGGGGCTAGAGCATTGAGAAGCAAGTTCTTTGGCCTCGAAACGATGGCAAAAATGCTGCTTGTGGCAGGATTGTTCCCTATCGGGTGTGAAGCGACCAAACCTGCTCCCGAGTTGCATACGTCACCCGAGGAAGGTTCGGAGACTGCTGGTTCGCGAGCTCAAGACGTCCCCGTTTCTGCCGAGAGCCGGCGGATAGTTGTCGAAGTCCGAGGATTCAAGACCGACGAGGGGCAGTGCCGTATGGCGATTTATGTCGGGAAGAAGGGATTCAACCAACCCGATCAAGCGGTAGGCAGGCTGGCGGTTCCGATTGTTGTCGATGCCGATCAAACGCTTCGAGTACAGTGGAGTATTGATCTCGACGAGATTCTTCGCGAAGCAGATGGCCGCGATTCGAGTCCTTTGGATAAGAGTCTACTGGATACGAAAAGTACTGGCGAGCAAACAAGCAGCATGGCGAGCGAGTTGAGTTTCGCGATTGGTGCTCATCATGATCGCAATGCGAATGAGAAGCTCGACAAGAATGCGTTGGGTATGCCAACCGAACCTTACGGTTTCTCGAATAACCCTAAAAGAGGATTTGGACCGCCGAGTTATGAAGAAGCTGCTGTGAAAGTTGGGGGAGGGATCGAACTCGGTTCGGAGCCGATTCGTGTGGTGATCGATGTTCGATGAGTTCCGAAGACTTTGCCGATAGGCGTTTAACATGACCGACACGAGTTCTTTCAACATTCATTCACATTTGGTGAGCAATGTCGGAGCAAGGCTGACGCTTCAATCGCAGAATCTACCAGATCATCTTGGAATTGCCACGCCTGTTGGATCGCATCGTCAGAGGACTTCTCGAAGGTATGAGACGATCACCTTAAGGGATCTCGATGAGCGTTCCACAAGCATCGCGGCGGGATTGCAAGCGATGGGGGTTGGGCCCGGGAAGCGGATCGCATTGCTGGTGCGATTTGGGGAAGACTTCATTGCATTGGTCTTTGCGTTATTGAAGTGTGGAGCGACGTTGGTGCTTGTCGATCCTGGGATGGGGCGGAAGAACTTGCTCGATTGTTTAGCGGCAACCGAGCCCGATGGCTTTGTTGCGATTCCGCTTGCGCAAGCGATCGTCAAACTCAAAAGGAGTCTGTTTCCGAAAGCCCGATACAACGTCACGGTTGGTTCAAGGTTTGGTGTGTTGCCATCACCTTCGCTTGAGCAACTTGAAGCGACACCGAGTCATCGGTTTGTTCCTCCGCAGTCGCAGTTGTCCGACGATGCTGCGATCATCTTCACAACCGGGAGTACGGGGCCTCCGAAGGGAGTGCTCTATACCCACCAAACGTTCATATCCCAGATCGATATGATTGCGAGTCATTATGGGATCGGGCCAGGGGGGCTCGACTTGAGTGGCTTTCCGCTATTTGGTTTGTTCAACGCAGTGATGGGGGTAGGGACTGTGTTGCCCGACATGGATCCGACGCGTCCGGCGGATGTAGATCCGCCGAGGTTGCTCGATGCGATCGAGCAATGGCAGATCGATCAATCGTTTGGATCACCCGCGTTATGGACGAAGGTTGGTTTATTTTGTCAGACCAGTGGACGTCGGATGGGATCACTACGGCGCGTGTTATCTGCTGGTGCGCCGGTTCCTCCAAGAGTGCTCGAACAGATCCGCGCGGCGATCGATCTCGATGGCAAGATGTTCACTCCATATGGAGCGACGGAAGCTTTACCGATAGCATCGATCGAATCGAGAGAGGTTCTTGGCGAGACAGCGGCGATGACACGAGCAGGGAAGGGGACTTGTGTTGGCAAGCGGTTCAATGCGGTGGAATGGAAAGTGATCGAGATTACGGATGGTCCCATCCGATCGATGGATGAGGTTCGGGAGGTTGCACCTGGGCAGGTGGGTGAATTGATGGTTTCGAGTCCGAGTGTAACGAAGGCTTATGTGACCCGAACGGATCAGAATGCGCTTCACAAAGTCGTATCGCCAGTGGATGCCGGTAGGGGATCTGGGGTATCGAGCGCGGGTAGGCAAGAGCAGGTGGTTTGGCATCGGATGGGAGATGTCGGCTATCTCGATGCGCAAGATCGGTTTTGG
>JBJONT010000251.1:0-3974 GCA_046051705.1 Planctomycetota bacterium
CGTGACTTCGGATTCCTTGAGGAAATAAATCGAATGACAGCAGCTTGGACTCCAGAGTCTTGGAAACAATATCCCGCAGCTCAGCAGCCTAATTATCCCGAATTGGGTGAACTGGACCGAACCGTCGATCAATTGCGACGCTTGCCGCCGTTAGTGACAAGTTGGGAGATCGATCATTTAAAAGATTCGATAGCCGCTGCGCAGCGAGGAGAAGCATGGTTTCTTCAAGGGGGAGATTGCGCGGAGACCTTTGATGGATGCCAGACCGAATCGATTGCGAGCAAACTCAAGCTGCTCTTGCAGATGAGTTTAGTGATAGTGTTTGCATCGCGGAAACGGATCATTCGGGT
Source organism: Planctomycetota bacterium (assembly GCA_046051705.1). Classification (GTDB taxonomy): domain Bacteria; phylum Planctomycetota; class Planctomycetia; order Pirellulales; family Pirellulaceae; genus JBKCUI01. The sequence continues at coordinate 351 of JBJONT010000251.1, forward strand.
AGGACGAATTGCAGGACAGTATGCAAAGCCGAGGTCAAGCGATGTAGAGACGATTCATGGGGTCACCCTGCCTTGTTATCGCGGTGACATCGTGAATGGATTCGACTTTACGCAGGAGTCACGGATTCCGGATCCAAGGCGACTATTGCGTGGGTATGATCGTTCAGCAGCGACGCTAAACTTTATCCGTGCACTCAGTGAAGGTGGGTTTGCCGATCTGCATCATCCCGAGAACTGGAACCTATTGTTCGTCAACGAAGTTAAAGGGGAGGTTGCGAAACGTTATCGCGATTTGGTGCGGTCGTTAGGGGATGCACTTAAGTTCATGGAGACGATTCTTGAAGGTAGTACAGTTAACGAGTTGCGAAGGGTTGATTTTTTTACGTCGCACGAAGCACTGTTGTTGCCGTATGAGTCTGCGCTTACCCGACCGAGTATTCGGGGTATAGGCCATTACAACATGGGAACTCATTTTCCTTGGATCGGTGAGAGAACGCGGTCGTTGAGCGGTGCACATGTGGAGTATTTCCGAGGAATACGCAACCCGATCGGAGTGAAAATCGGAGCTAAGGTGTCTCCGGAAGAGTTGATCGAGTTAATTGATCGGCTTAATCCAGAGAACGAAGCAGGACGCTTAACATTGATTCATCGCTTAGGTAGGCAGCATGTTGAAGCTAGGTTGCCAGGGATGATTGAAGCGGTCCGGCGGAAGGAGCGTCGGGTGTTGTGGGTTTGTGACCCGATGCACGGAAACACTGTGAGCACTGCCCATGGTCGCAAGACACGGCGATTTGATGATGTTGTCGATGAGTTACGACTCTCGTTCGCGATTCATCATGCGTGCGGTTCGCATCTTGGAGGAGCGCATTTAGAACTTACTGGGGACAACGTCACTGAATGTGTCGGTGGATCCAGGGGGCTGACAGAATCCGATTTAGAGTCGGCTTATCAGACCCAGGTGGATCCAAGATTGAATTACGAGCAAGCCTTAGAAATGGCATTTGAAATTGCAGGTAAGCTTACCGAGTCGCGTGCACCGTGATCGACGCAAGTCGCTTGGTATTGAATGCAAATCGATCAAGTGACTTTTTGTAGGGCTCCTGACTTTCGGATAGCCATAGCCAGCCGAATAGCGGAGTAGGGAGTTTTTCCTTGAAGTTCCTCGAAGATTGGCTTTAGTCTATCTCCGCCAAGTTTATCTGCGATTGAGCAGATTTGGCGTGTGGTCTCTGGAGGAACCCAAGGGTCGATATTAGAGACTTCGCCAGCTAGGATTGCATCGACAAGGAATTTCGTTACGGTCTCCTCTGTTGCGCGTAGGAGCGTAGCGATTTCTGCGAGGGGTTTTGCGGTTCGGAATAATTCGTCATAACTGCTCCTTAGTGCCGATGATGGAAATGTCAAAGGTTGGTCCATCGGTACAAGTTTGAATTCGCAATAGGATCGAATTGCTTCCAGAATTTGTAGACCATGGGCTTGTAACTGTTGCTCGCCAATCCCTGTAATGCTGCGCATAGCTTCGATTGTTGATGGGCGTTTTGCGGAAAGTTCTGCAAGCACATAGTCAGGAAACAAGATCGATGGAGCCACGCCGATTTGTGAAGCGGTTTCGTGACGCCATTCGCGAAGTCGATAGAAGAGAGTTTGGTCGTAGAGAAACCGCGTTAGTGATTTTCTACCGTTGTCGGCGATGGGACCGCTGAGTTGAGTTAAGACTGGAGTATCGGAGCCAAAGAGGATAGCTTTTGCTTTTGGTCCTAGTTTCAAAACTGGGTATTGCTGTCCATCGATACACAGGGCGTTCAAGCCGACTAGTTGCTCGATCCAATTCCGAATTTCTTTGCGAGTAAATTCCTTTAAGATACCGAAGGTGCTAAGAGATTGATGTCCTCGTTTTTGGATTTCAAGAGCGTTAGAACCGATGAGCACATCGGCGATGGCATTGATACCGAATCGTTCACCCATTCGATGGACACACGATATTATTTTTTGGGCGATGATCTTACTGTCTTTGACAATATCGAGTTCACCAAGGCAATAGTCGCAAGCGTTACAGTTTTCAAGCGAGTAGTTTTGGCCGAAGTATTCGGTAATGCTACGATGTCTGCAGCAAGGTGTTTTGCAGAACGCAACGAAATCTTGAAGGTTTTTCAGTTGGGTCTGAATCCACTCGGGTGACGATTGATTCTCTACTGCCGACTTCTCAATCAACTTTGTTATGGAAGTTGCGTCGCGCATGGAGAAGAGCAGAGTGCATTCGGAGTTCAGTCCATCGCGTCCGGCTCGACCAGTTTCTTGTTGGTAGTTCTCCATCGACTTTGGGATAGATGTATGGATGACAAAGCGGACGTTAGACCGATCGATTCCCATGCCGAAAGCGATAGTAGCGACGACGACGTCCACTCGTTCTTTCATAAATGCTTCCTGAGCTCGCTGACGTTCTTCGTTGCTCAGTCCAGCGTGATATGCGATTGCGGAGTAGCCGACTTGTTTCAGTGCAGAGGTGAGTTGATCGACATCTGTGCGGCGCAAGCAATAGATGATGCCACCGACACGGGTGTCATTCGAGGCACCTTGGTCGTGGTTGGGGTTTGAGTTGCATTTATGTCGATCGATGATTCGGCAGCATTGTTCAACAACACTTTCTTTTGGGACGATACGGTAAGTGAGATTTGGGCGATCGAAGGAGTGGACCGATATCGAGGGTTTACGAAGCTGGAGTTGGTTGACAATATCTTGTTGAACTTGTTCGGTTGCTGTTGCAGTTAATGCCATCATGGATGCATTTGGGAAAGCATTACGAAGGTTCAGCAGATTTCGGTATTCAGGTCGAAAGTCATGACCCCATTGGGAAACGCAGTGAGCTTCGTCAATTGCGATGGAGTGAACATTGTTCCCGAGGAACAAGTCTGGAAAATCTTTTTGTACGGCTCGCTCGGGAGAAGCGAACAGGAGGCGAATTTTCTGTTCGTTTAGTTCGGAGCTGATGAAGCGTTTCTCGGAGGGTGTCAAGGAGCTGTCCCAGCGGGCGGCGGGGATACCTAGTTGTTTCAGAGAGTCGACTTGATCTTTCATCAAGGCGATCAGTGGGCTGATGACGATAGTCACACCGCCTCTGAATACAGCGGGAGCTTGGTAGCAAAGTGATTTTCCACCACCGGTGGGTACGACGACTAGCGCGTCGTTTCCGGCTAGAGTTGCGGCGACAGCTTGTACTTGGGATTCTCTGAGTTTGGAGAACCCCCAAACTTCTTGGAGCATTTGAAAGAAGCGAGCTGGGATTTGAGTTTGCATGGATCATTCCTTCGATGCAAAGAGTGAGATGGAACAAGGTCTGCTTCATAGGAAGTTGTGAGCAGACATGTTTTATTGAAAAGGCGTTTAGTGACACCTTTGGTCACTCGGATCTAGAAAACGAAAAATCCCAAGACTTTTCTCACCATTTGCTAGCAAAGAAAGCAGCCATGACTGGGGACAGTCCCTGAACCGCGACCTGTTTTGTGGGTTATGCTAGCAAATGAAATTGCCCGAAACCGGGGACAGTCCCTGAACCGAGATGAGTCAGGATTGAAATGCTAGTATTGATTTGAAGTGCTAGTAATCTTAGCTTTTTGCTAGCAAGAA
>JBJONT010000252.1:0-20706 GCA_046051705.1 Planctomycetota bacterium
CGCGCTGGCGCGGGCTTCGGGGGAGCTCTGGGGCAGCGTGTCAGGTGGCTAATTGCGCGGTTTTGTTTGTGTTTTGCTCCCCTCGCCCCGGGTCGGGGAGAGGGGCTGGGGGTGAGGGGAAAGTCCGCGCAATGGCTGCTTTTGCGATTGGGATTGGGGTGGCGTAAGGTGTTTGTGCGCTTGGGGTTGCGCGGTCACCACCCTCACCCCCCGGCCCCCTCTCCCGCCAGCGGGCGAGGGGGAGCAGCGAACGGGTTTGGGGAGGCATCGGTGCCATTGGGGATGGCACTCAGTACCCGAGGTTGCTCGGTTAGCGGATCGAATAAAATTGATCGGGGATATCGACCACCTAACTTCCATGTTCCTTGCTGTTCGAATAGTGGTAGCCCCCACTTTGACGCTTCGCCAGCCTCTGTTGCAACCAGCAAAGAATTCTTGCCCGGCGTCAACGCTATCGCTCCCGGTGGACTTTTCAATCTCGCGAAACGTATCATTCTCCCAATCTGCGGATCCCAAAGCCGAACCGTTTGATCTTGGCTACTGGATATCAATCTAGGTGCAACGCCATCGGGTTGATAACGCAAGAGCTCGATGACGGGAGCTGTATGATTGTCGAGGCTTCTAATCAACCGTTCGGTTCCTTCGGCTAGCCTCTCCGAAGTCCACCAGACTTTGATCGATTGGTCAACGCCAGCAGAGATCGCAATTTCGCTAGACCAGAAAATTGCGGTAAGCACTGGTCCGGTGTGACCGGTGAATTCACAAATAGAGTTCCCGCCTATGTTGCGTATGACGGCTTTACCCGACCAGTGGGATTCGATCCAAGCTTTCCCGTCTTGTGACCATTGGGCATCGGTGATGATGTCGCTAATTTGTTGGTCTTTGGCATCGGTGTCGTAAACGCCGATGAGTGTCCTTGCATTCCAATCGTAGCAAGCGACACATCCCCTCTCACCAGGGAAACCTCCCGCAACAAGCAGTCGCTCCCCATTTGGTGAAAGGGTAAGGGAAGTGATTTGAGGAAATGGGATGGGGACTCGAAGGGTCGGTTTCGATGGATTCCAAAGAGTTATCTCTCCAGGGGTATCCGGTGTTTGATCATTCGCTTTTGTCGTCGTATTTGGTGCGTTTGGATCGATAGAAGCGGCCGGGACGATCTGCAACTCGGCTTGATCGGCAAAGATGATTTCTTTGCGGAAGGGATCCTCTATGGCGGTTCGCAAGCGAGGGTTGCTCAGGGTGGACACGGAGGTGTATGCGGGAGCATGTCTGGAGGATTGGGCATGAATCGTCGCGCATTGCGTGAGTGTTATGAATAAAACCAGAATGCAACTGGAGGCTCGATGGTGCATTTGAAATTGATTTCGTTGCTGAGATTGCTGTTGCACACTGCACGAATCAAGCGAGGAGTGCATTGATAGGTTTGCCATGTTGATTGATGGGGATGGGGCGAGCATCAGGTGTGGTCAGGGTGGCTGCTGGATCGATCCCAAGTCTAATAAACAGTGAGTGCATCAGATCGGCGGGAGTGACCGGATCGGAATCGGGCTGTTCGCCGATCTTATCACTTTGCCCAACGACGAGGCCTTGTGGAATCCCCCCGCCGCAAAGCATGATGCTGTAGGCACGCGGCCAGTGATCGCGGCCGGCTCGGGTGTTGAGTTTTGGAGTCCGACCGAACTCACCCATGGCGATGACGAGGGTTTCGTCGAGAAGTCCTCGGTCTTGAAGGTCGCTTATGAGAGCCGAAGCGGCTTGATCGAACGTCGGGATTAATCCTACCCCGACTTTGGCTCCAGCGAATCCATCGCGTAGCGACACGACGAGATTCTCGTGGGTATCCCATCCGGGTTGGACGACAGATACGAACGGCACGTCGTGTTCAATCAATCGTCGCGCCAGTAGACAGCTTTGTCCAAAACTGCGAGATCCGTAACGCTCTCTTGTGCTTTGATCTTCTCGTTGAAGCTCAAAGGCTTGTTTGGCATCGAGGTCTGCAATGAGGTCGAAGGCCGAGTGCAGTCCTGAGTTTGCCGAGGAGGTTGTAGAGTTTTCAATTTGATTCAACATTGAACGACGTCGTTGCAACCGCGAGTTATCGACGCCAGGGAATAAATCCAGATCGCGGATTTGAAAGGTTGGTTGAGCCGGATCGCCGCCGATCCAGAATGGCTCGGATTCTGGGCCAAGGAATCCTGCTCCCATTCCAATACGAGGTTCGGGGATACCGATGTAGCTCGGCAATTGGGAACGTTTCGAGGCGGTTGGATTCGTAACGGTTTCGATGGGTTCTGCGTGTGCAAGTGCTTTGCGCCGATGTGCAGCGATCGACCCGATGCTTGGGTATTGCAAGTTGGGGGATGGCAAATATCCGGTCAGCGCGTATTGATTTGCCAAGCCGTGTTCGCCTAGCGGGCTGGTCATCGATCGGATAATCGTCATTCGATCAGCGATCTCTGCGCAGCGAGAGAGATGTTCGGAAAAGTGGACTCCAGGGATTTTGGTTGGGATCGAGGCGAACGGTCCGCGAACTTCGGCGGGTACGTTTCGTTTCGGGTCCCACATCTCAAGGTGGCTTGGTCCTCCATCGAGCCAAAGCAAGATGCATTTTTTGGCGGTTCCAAATGCCGACTGGTGGTTGCTTGCAAGGCTCGGTTTTTGGGTGAGGAACGGTAGCGAGAGGCTGAGTTGCAGCACAGACCGGCGTGTGAGGTGTTGTTTCCATGGATTCAGCAGGAGGCTATGCATAGTTTTTTCGCCGGCCGATAGGATGCTTGAGAAGGTGGATATTGATAACGGGCTAGTTGTGTAGGAATTCCGAGGAGCTTAGCAGACTCCAGACCCAGTCTTCGAACCAAAGGATGCGATCCTTAGGATCGCTCGGGATCTGTGAGAGCCACATGTTTGTTTCTTTTTCTGTGATGTGCCGGCATAACACGCGCAAGTACGCTTGGGCAAGTATCGATGCATTCGAATCGCCGCGACGGATGGCTTGTTGGAAGAACGTATTTGGGCTGGAGAGTGGTTGGTTAACGATGGGGCCGTTGATCCAGTGAAGTTGTTGTGCGAGTCCCATGGACTGCGAAGTTGAGTCGCAAGGAGCGTTACGTTTGCATCGTCCGAGGATATCGAGAGAATCCGATGGGGTCGTAGGGTCGAGCCAAGAGATTGCTCGCCCGGTATGTTTGGGGTTAGCGGTATCTTCAGTTGTAGTTAAAAGTGCATCGTGAATTGCGTCGAAGAGGACTTCGGGTGGAAGTGACTTATCGATCCGCACCGCATAGAAACTTGGGTCGACAGTGGATTGATTGCTTTGGCGATAGGATTCGCGCCGGTAGGCTTGAGAGGAAGCGATCAATCGCAGGATCGGTTCCGGGTGGTAATCGGCTTGGATGAACAATTCGCAGAGTTCATTGAGGAGTTCGGGGTGGGAAGCTGGATTGGTATCTCGGATGTCATCGATGGGATCGACAAGTCCTCGACCGAACATCGATGCCCAAAGGCGGTTGGTGATGGCGCGAGCGAAGGGCGAAGTGCTTGGGTTTGCAGAGTGCTTGGATTGGGGTTCTAAGGGGGCACTTAGAAGCCATTCGGATAGGGATTGAAGGTTGTTTTTTACGGATTGTTCGTCAGAGTGCGGAGGGAGAAATCGTTGGCCGGGTATACGCGGTATTGCGGCATCTTTGGTTCGTAAGTTCGTGACGCGAACAGAAGGAGTGTGTTGAACTTTGGGGCCGCGATCGATCCCGGCGAGGATGGCGGCTAAGCCGTGGTAGTCATCTTGGGTCCATCGATCCAGAGGGTGGTTGTGACAGTTTGCGCATTGCAGTCTAGCACCCATAAAGAAGCGGCTAATGGCTTCAGCATGATTGCGTGGATCACCGGTAAGTCTCGCAAAATTCACTGCTCCAACCGTATTGCTTGGGCCTGTACTTATGATGAGTTCTTCGGCCATCGCTCGCCAAGATCGCCGATGGGCCAGAACATCTTTCAAGTACTCTTCATAGGCGCGCGTGGATTCTTGATCGTTCGAAAGTGGTCGGAGGGGCAGCCAACGCGCTAGTTGGTATGCCCAATAGTTGTTGAAGTCTTGGGAGGCTAGTAGCTGATCGAGGGTCGATTCCATTCGAAGTTCAGGGGGGTATTGTTCGAAGCGAGCGATGTCGGAGGCGGTAGGGAGTTTTCCGGTGAGATCTAAAAAGACACGGCGAAGCCACGACAAGTCATCAACGGTATTCGCGGGTATTAAGTTCGCTTGATCGAGTCCTTGTTGGATCCACAGATCGATCGGGTTTGAAGTTGTTGTGTCATTTGAAGATGCGGCGGATCTCGCGTGCGTGTTCGCTGGATATGGAGCAATCAGCGAGATTGCTTGGAAGGCAGGTCCGAAGCGAGCGATCAGAGTATGTCGACCGGGCTGGTTGAGTTCGACGCGGGTGGGGGGATTGCGACTGGTGGGTGGATTGCGACTGGTGGGTGGATTGCGACTGGTGGGTAGCGTGGATTCAGGATTCACCGTGGGAGTCAGAGTGATTGCTCCATTCGGATCCGATTCCCATTTTGTTCGGTCGGTTACGTCGATTCGCGTCCCGTTTTGGAGGGTAGCAAAGGTTTTCAGGTGAAAGATCGAGATGGATTCCGTCGGAGTTTTGTTCGACTGCGATTGGTTCGTCTGCAATTCGTTCGATTGCGTTTCGATAGTTTGCGATTCGATAGTGAGCGAAGCGATATTTGCGGGGTTGCCTCGTGGGGCTCCTTGGGAAATCCAGCGTTCGAGCAATTGAGCTTGGGTGCTTTGCGGATCGAACAGTTCCGATCCTTCGTGGGCGATGCGACCGGTGGGTTTAGCGATGAGGAGGCTATCGGCGGGATAGGAGAAGTTGATACGTCGGGATTGGTGTTCGATAACGATTTGTTGGAAGTCTGCCGATGGGTTTGAGCCCCATAGGGAGAGAAAGAAGTTGCCACGACCGGCAGCGGCGCCGTGGCAAGCTCCGCTGTTGCATCCAGCTTGGGTCAGTGTCGGGAGTACTTCGAGTTCGAAGGAGACTTCCGGTAAGGATTGAGCTTGGGCTGTCGCCAGCCGCGACATGAATACCAGCAGCGACATCAATGCCATCCGCGGCAAGAATGCCATCCGCGGCAAGAATGCCATCCGCGACATGAATGCCAGCTCGAAGCAGCTTACGAGAGAATAGCGAGACTTACCTTTAGCAACAGTGCGCTGCGTGAGTGTTGGTGTTGGTTTAGAGTTTGGCAGTAGGTTACCGAGAGGGTTGGCCATATTTCTCGGACCATATCTTTAAGATTTCTTGAGCGCGAGGGGTGCCGTAGTTTTCCAAGCTGCCGCCTGAGACGATGGTGCGAGCGATGCGACCGATTTCCTTTTTGATCGCGGGTGACTGCGCGATAGCTTGTTCGATACTGATAGCTGCTTCGTCGACTTGGGCATCGGTTGCATCTTTTTGTATTAGAGGTCGAACGAGTGCGCGGAGTGCATCGGCATCGACCGTGTCCTGTGGTTTGTTGTTTACGGGATTGCGAGCCATTGCTGGTTCGGTGATCAAGTCGCTGATTTTTGGCTCCTGGCCACCGACTTGTTCGATAATTGCGCGGATGACTTTAGGCAAGTCAGCTTGAAGGCTCGGTTGAACGAGAGCGAAGTTAGCCGTAACTTTTTTGTCTTTGGCGATAAGGATTGTCAGTTGAACATTGCGGTTCAATCCCAGGTTACCTGGGCCTTCGCGGCCATCGGGTGATACGCCGGTTGGAACATCGGGTGTAAGGGCGTGTTGAATGCGTTTGAGGTTCGCTTGTGCGCCCGAAGTGTCATCACCGAGGAAAACGACGGCGGTGTTGAGATTGTCTTTGGAGCGTGAGTGGGCGTATTTGGTTAGGACGCGTGTCATGGCGACCGATTGGCGATTCACGTCGTGGACGAAGACCAGCAGGAGCGGGTTGTTTTGAGCGTGTTCGACAGGGTTGAGAGGTTTAGGTGAAGAGTCGTTTGACTTTTCCGAGTTGGAATCCGTGGGGTGAGCGAAGGAGACGAGGAATGAGAATTCGGGGAGAGGTTCGCCGATTTGAGGGCCCGAGAACGGATCGGAGTTTGTGGATTGCTGCGTTGCAGTGTTGGATTGCTGCGTTGCAGAGCTGGCTGGTTCTTGAGCGGTGCATAGGCCCGGTGCGTGGTGGTTGAGTGGCGAGTTGAAAAGCAAGCCGAGAATCACCAACGCCAGATGCAACGGGGTTAATCGCAATGGGATTAGCTGCGACTGAGTCAGCTGCAATGAGGGAAGTCGCAATCGCGAGAAGAATTCAAAATTAGATCGCATGGAAATTCAGTCGATTTCATTGGTGTGGGGCGAGCGGCGATCGGGTTATTTTAGTTTGGAGATCGCGTCGAGGGTGCGGTCGATTTCCTCTTTTGTATTGTAGTGCATGCAACCTAGTCGAACCATTCCTTGCGGTTCGGTCTTTAGGGCAGTGGAAAGAGGCAGAGCGTAGTAGTTTCCGTGCCAGGCGCAGATCGCTTGGTCCGCAAGTTTTTGTGCGACGCTAGCGGAGTCGAGGCCTTGGACAACGAAGGCCAGGGTCGGAGCGCGGCGCGAGGTTTCTTGTGGGTTTGCGATCCCGTAGAGTTTGACGTGAGGGATGCGGTTCAGACCGTTGAGGAGTTGTGCGATTCGTTCGGATTCGGAGTGTTGGATCCAGTTGAATGCGTTGTCGAGTCGTTGCGAGCGGTTGGGGGCTTGCAAGGGATCGAGGGAAGCGATGTAGTCGATGGCGGCAGTCAGTCCAGCGATGCAAGGATGGTTTTGCGTGCCGGTCATCCAACGTCCGGGGATGGAGTCTGGGGAGGGGCGTAGTTTATAGGGGCAGATTTCTTGCATCCGTTGCGGTTTACCGTAGAGGATGCCTATATGAGGTCCGAAGAATTTGTAACCCGAGCAGACCAAGTAATCGCAGTCCCAGGCTTGGACATCGATACGTCTGTGAGGTGCATAGTGAACAGCATCGACGAAGAGCTCTGCGCCGACTTGGTGTGTCCACTTTGCGATGGTGGGGATATCGGTCAGTGAGCCGACGGCATTGGATGCGGCGGTGAGGGCGACGAGTTTTGTTTTTTCCGACAGGAGGGACTGAAGGGAGTCGAGATTGAGGGTCGCATCTTCGGGGTGAATATCGATGACTTTTACTACCGCCCCAGCGTCTCTTGCGGCGAGGATCCAGGGGGTGAAGTTCGCGTCGTGATCGAGGCTAGATACGAGGACTTCGTCGCCGGGTTTCCAAGTTTTCGCGAGAGCGCGAGAGAAGGCTAGGGTTAGGGTCGTCATGTTCGGGCCGAACGCGATCGACTTCGGTTCAGGCGTTTGCAATAGATCAGCCGCAGCTTCATGGGCTTGGTCCATGATCTGATCGACTTCGTTGCTGGTGATGAATTTCCCGGCGCGGTTAGCGCTGTGATGGATGAAGCAATCGCGGACTCGGTCGGCGACGCATTGAGGGACTTGGGTACCGGCTGGGCCGTCGAGGTAGATCAGTGGCAAGCCGTTATGGGTGCGGGCAAGCGATGGGAATTGATTGCGAATGGCTTGAATGGATACAGGTGGGAGATTCATACCGTTGGGATAGTAGCGGGGAATGTTTTAGGTTTCGGGGCCGACGCTGATGCTTACGCGGATACGGGAAGCGAGTTGTTCGAAAGCGTGTTGGACTTGGTCGAGGGTAACATTTCGGTAGTGGTCGCTTGCGGGGCCAACCGGTTCGTAGGTGTGTCGGATGGTCCAAGCGTTACCGACGGAGAAGAGTCGGTTAGAGGGTCGTTCGGAGGCGAGGATCAGACCGGCGCAGATTTTGTTTTTTGCCAGTTCAAGTTCTTTTTCGTCGATGGGAGAATTCTTTGCATCGGCGAGGATTTTTTGAAGGATATCCCAGTTTTCGATTTGTTGGTCTGGGGCGCAAGCGAGGTAGGCACCGAAGATGCCGCAGTCTTGGAATTCCGATGTGAAACAGACGGCGGTATCGGCAAGTCCGTTATCGACGAGTTCCCAGAACAATCGGCTACCGGAGTCATCACCTAGGATGGTTGCCAGGACGCGTGAGACGTAGCGATTCTCGTCGAGGTAGCCAGGGCCGGGAGCATATTCGATCGTGTATTGCTGAGTGGCGGGAGGGTGGATGAGATTGATTTGTTTCGAGGAAGGTTTTGGTAGTGATAGGATTCGTTTCGAGGGGGATGGTTTCCAGTGCTCGGTGAGTCTTTGGGCATCGCGGATGAGTTGATCGAAATCGACGGCGCCGGTGGCGACGAGGCACAAGTTGTTCGGAGCGTATCGGGCAGCGTGATATTCGCGCATGGCTTGGGCCGACAATTCCGTCACCGATTCTTTGGTACCCAGGACACGGGTGGCGAGTGGGTGGTTCCCGAAGAATTCTTCAGAGAGACGTTCCATTGCACCGTAGGGTGGTTGGTCGTCGTACATTGCGATTTCTTCGAGGATGACTTGTTTTTCGGTGACGAAGTCATCTTCGCGGAGGGTAGGCCGCATCATATCGGAGAGCAGGTCGAGGGCGTGTAGTTGGTTCTCCGGGAGGATGCTGATGTAGTAGACCGTTTGTTCTTCGCTGGTGTAAGCGTTTGATTGGGAGCCGAGTTCATCGAGTTCGCGGTTAACATCGACGGAGGATCGTCGTTGTGTACCTTTGAACATCATGTGTTCAAGGAAGTGGCTAACGCCGGCGATCTCGGGAGTTTCATCGCGTGAGCCGGTCTTTACGAAGTATCCGAGGGAGAGGCTGAAGGCTTCCGGATTGGCTTCGGCGATGATTTCCAAGCCGTTGTCGAGGGTGTGTTTTAGGAATTGCAAGTTCGATGAGTTATGCATTGGAGGCTTCGTTGAATTCGAGAGGAGAGGGGCCGATGGTGACGAGCGTCCAGTTCGACGGCGGGGTTTGTTGAAAGTGTTCGAGGAGAGATTCGCAGGTGAGTTGTTCGATTTCCGCGAGGACTTCTGCGCGGCTTGGGATGCGTCCGAGGTGGATCCAGTCGTAGGCGATCTGCGAGCTTCTAGCGTTGCTGCTTTCTTGTTCCATGACTAAGGATGTACGAACACGGGACTTGAGTCGCGAGAGTTCATCGGGAGCGATACCATCGGCGATCGATCGGATGGTTTGCAGAGTCACATCGAGAGTTTCTTGGGCTCGTGCGGAGGTTGTTCCTGCATAGCACAAGACGCTCCCGCAATTCTTCAGCGAGTGCGATGAAGCGGAGATTGCGTAGACGAGTCCACGTTTTTCGCGGACTTCGGTAAAGAGTCTTGAGCTCATACCATCGCTGAGGATACCGACGACCCCACGGCTTCGGTAGTAATCAGGGTGAGAGTAGGGAACCGAGTTGTAAGCGAGAGCGATGTGTGTTTGTTGGCTATCGTGTGGGATGTGGGTTTTCGCCGAGATCGATTCGACGGGACCGGGTTCAGCGCAAGCGTGTCCGCTCCAGGATCCGAGAAGTTTTTCAGCTTCTTTGATCCATTCATCCCAATCGAAGTTTCCGGCGATGGAGAGTACTGCACCTTCGGGGCGTGTATTTCGGTCGTGGAACTCGAGGCAATCGCGATGCGAGATCGCTTCGATACCTTCGAGGGTTCCGAGAGCGGATCGGCCGAATGGTTCGCCGTATCGAAGATGTTTAAGTTCCTTGAAGCATTTTTGGGCCGGGTCATCTTCGATTGAAGCGAGTTCGAGGAGGGCCGACTGTCGGACTTCTTCGAGTTCATCTTCGGGGAAGTGAGGTTCTCTCAGGATTGCCGCCGCGACTTCGAGGGTTGGGTAGAGGACTCGGGCCATGCAGGCCATCGAGACGTTTGTGTGGAAGGTCGAAACGGAGCTTGAGCGTTCCGCCCCGAGGTAATCGAGACGTTCGACCACATCGCGGCTGGAGAAGGGCCCTGCCCCGCGTTGGGCGAGTTCGAGGGTCATCCCGGCCAAGCCAGGAAGGTTGCTCGGTTCGCGGCAAGTTCCGCTTGGGAACATAAGGGTAAAGGCGGCGGATTCGAGCCAGGGCATCCGTTCGCCGAGGAGAGTCAGGCCGTTGGGAAGTTTGTGATGGAAGACCGATTGCTGCACGCGACGGGGTCCTTGGAGGATCATGGTGGTGGAACAGAGCAAGAAAACCGCTGGAGATTGTAGCAAACGGCGAGCGAAGGTGGAGTTGGAATCGGAAATGCGGGGCGAAGGGGTAGCCTTGCGGGGGACTGGTGCGAACACTTACCAAAGAAAGGAGGGGCTCAGTCGAGAGACGCCCTGGCGCAGTTCACCCAAGTGTTAAATTGGGTAAACGTTCTGGAAAAGGTTTCCCGGGACGGTTATTCTGTGGAACGGTCGAGGGGATGATTTCGATGGAGCTCAGTGTTAAATCGAAATGAAGTCAACATCGCGTGGCCTACCAATTGAGAATAGAAAGTTTGTAATGGATTCATCCAAGGGGCTCGATGAGCTGCTTCGAGAGTGGAAATTTGATCCGCATGGGCTTTCGGTTCGGCTGGTTAAGGGAGCTGACGGGCGGGACGTGATTCAGATGCGGGTTGATTTGGGCGTATTGCAAATGGAGACGCAAGGTCGACCTGACGGAGAGCAGGTCGAGGGGTACGCGACTTTTCTGGATCGGATTTTGGAGTTGGAGAAGCAGGATCCGGATTTTGTGCTGGATGACGATCAGTGTTTTGAAGCTGATCGGGAGTTCGTGCAATTCTATCACCGGCGGATTTCGTGGTTGCAATTGCAGCATTACCATCGGGCAGTCGAAGATGCCGAGCATACGCTGAGCTTGATGGATCTGTGTCGCGACCATTCCCCTGACGACGAATGGACGATGAGTCATGAGCAGTATCGTCCGTTTGTGATGTTTCATCGCACGCAAGCTTCGGCGTTGGCGGCTTTGGACGAAGTCGATGCGGAGAAAGCGATTTTGGTTCTGGACAAGGGGCTTGAAGAAATCCGCGCGGTGTTCGTCGAGCATGAAGCCGAAGAGGAGTTCGACGACGATGAAATGGTCGTTAAGTTGATGCGGATGAGAGATTCACTGCGCGAGGAATATCACTTGGGACCGTCACTTCAAGAGCAGTTGATCGAGGCGGTTAAGAGTGAGCAGTATGAGCTAGCGGCTCAGTTGCGCGATGAGCTTGCACGCCGCGAAGCTCGGTAATCAGCGAACCTCGGTAGTCTGCGAATATATCGATAGCCCGAAAGCTTTAAGCGAGATCTAATCGCTCCGGTTGTCGACACAGTGCTTGTTATGAAGAAGGCGTACGCTTTTAGCGACGCCTTGCCGCAGGTCGCCCTGCCCTGCCCTGCTCTTTGCTTTGCTTTGTCCCGCCCTGCCCTGTTTTGGTCTGTTCTACCCTACCCTGCCCCGCACTGCTTTGGCTTTTATTGCAACGGCTTGATCGTGCTCAGTGAATCTGCCGCACGGGCTTGTAAGCTTGTAAACGAAAGCGGCTTGAAGGGGGCTTATGTGCGTTCAACATACGAATTGGTTTGGGAAGCAACTGAGTTGTTGTTTTTTTCGAGAGCGAGAAATCGAGGGCAAGCGAGCACGATAGGACGCGAGAACGAGAACGAGAACGAGAACGAGAACGAGCACGAGCACGAGCACGAGCACGAGCACGAGCACGAGCACGAGCAGGGGCAGGGGCAGGGGTGCTGGTTACTTTGAGGGTGCCGAGCCATCGCGTTGCATGGTGACTTCGATGGCGGCCAGGAGGGCTTTGGCTTTGTTGACCGTTTCTTGGTATTCGCTTTGGGGGACGCTATCGGCGACGAGTCCTGCACCTGCTTGGATGTAGACCACGTTGTCACGGATGACGATAGTTCTGAGGGTGATGCAGGTATCCATGTTCCCTCGGTAGTCGAAGTAGCCGACGGCACCGGCGTACGGGCCGCGTTTGGTTGGTTCGAGTTCGTCGATAATTTCCATCGCGCGAACTTTGGGAGCACCGCTGACGGTTCCGGCGGGCAAGCACGATCGGAATGCGTCCATGGCATTGAGATCTTTTCGCAGGATGCCTTGGACGTTTGACGAGATGTGCATGACGTGCGAGTAGTTTTCGACGACCATCAGATCTGTCAGGCGTACGGAGCCGAATTCGGCGACTCGGCCCACGTCATTTCTGCCCAGATCGACGAGCATCACGTGTTCTGCGCGTTCTTTGGGGTCAGCGAGCAGGTCGGCGGCGAGCGCCGCGTCTTCTTCGGGGGTTTTGCCGCGTGGTCGGGTGCCGGCCAGGGGGCGTACGGTGACGGTACGGTCGAAGACTCGCGCCATGACTTCGGGGCTGCTTC
Organism: Planctomycetota bacterium; assembly: GCA_046051705.1. Lineage (GTDB taxonomy): Bacteria > Planctomycetota > Planctomycetia > Pirellulales > Pirellulaceae > JBKCUI01. The sequence goes on from JBJONT010000252.1 coordinate 12,343, forward strand.
CGACCAGTGTACATTCTGGAGTGCGAAGCAAGAACATGAAGGGGCTTGGGTTGATCACGCGAAGGGATCGGTAGATTTCGATCGGTTCGCTCGAGCAAGGAATTTCGAAGCGTTGGGACAGGACGACTTGGAAAATATCCCCTGCTTGGATGTATTCCCTGCATTTTAGGACGGCTTGCTCGAACTTGTCCTGTGAGAAATTGGATTTAGGAGTAAGAGTTGGCGAGAGGGACAGTGGGATGTCGGCCAAGGAGTGTTGCGGGGGTGGTTGATCGAGTTTATCGACGATGGTTTGGATCCAATCGAGCGCTTCGCTGTATGCTTCTTGGGGGGATCGATTTTTATCGGCTCGGGACAAGACGATCACGGAGATGGTTTTGTTGACATGATCGAAGACAACGAGTTGGTCGTAGAAGCCGAAGTCTAGGTCGGGCAGGCGACGGTCGTCGGAGGGTGGGTTAGGAAGGTTTTCAACATAGCGAACCACATCGTAGGCGGCGTAGCCGATGGCACCTCCGACGAATGGGGGAAGGTCCGGGACGGGTGCGATGGAGTGTTCACCGACAGCGTTTGAAAGGTATTCCAGGGGATCATCGCATTGGAATTCGCGGGTGGAGTCTTCGCTGCTGTGGGTGACTTGATTCCCGTAAGCGACGATTCGAGCGCGGGGGCCCACAGCGATGAAGGAATAGCGACCAATTTTCTCCCCACCGATCACACTTTCGAAGAGTCCTGCGGAATCTTTGCCCGTATCGAGCAACCGGAAGGCGCTAACTGGGGTCAGGTGATCGCTCAGGAGTCGGCGATAAACGGGTACGATTTCGAACTGTTGGTAGTAGTCGAGGTACTGATCGAGATTTGGAAAAGCGTTCATTCCGGGTCAAATTGGTCGAGAGTTCTCGGTTTCGTCGGTCGGTAGGATCCCTGACGGGAGGAAAACGCTTATACTAACACTCGAAGAGCAAACCGCGAATTGGAAAAAGAATTTTTGCGATGAAGTGTCAGCACTGCGAGAAAATAGCCACCTTTCATATCACTGAGTTGACGGACCCAGAGGGTCCGAAGATGGTGCATTTGTGCGAGGATCACGCGAGGGAGTTTTTCGAATCCGGCGACTCTGTCCCGGCAACGAAGGCTTTATCGGACTTGCTTTCCAAGCAGTTGCAGTTGGAGCAAGCGGTTAAGGAAATTGCGGCGATCGACAAAAAGAAGTGCCCGATGTGCGGCATCACTTTTTCTGAGTTTCGCAAGGGTGGCCGTTTGGGGTGTCCTTACGATTACGTCGTTTTCGAAGAGGATTTGGTTCCGTTGTTGCTCAATATCCACGGGGCGCACGAACATACTGGGAAAGTCCCGGTTCATGGAGGCGGCAATCCTGAACGGCAGTTTCGGCTTAAGCGTTTGCGTCAGGAGTTGCAACGGGCGGTAGAGACCGAGGATTACGAAAAGGCTAGTAAGGTACGGGATCGGATTCGTGGGGTCGAAGCCGGTGAGTTGGAACTTGGCGGTGGCACCGATGCGGATTTAGTCGTCGAGTACGACGATTCGTATCAAACGCCCCCAGATAATCAGGCGAGCTCTGGGAAATCCAAGGGTGGAAAGAAGTCTGGTGGGAGCAAGGGGTTTGGAAAAGCCGGGGGTGAAGACCTCGACGATGACGACCTAGAAGATGATGATCTTGATGTTGATCACTTCCTTGACGACAGCTTGATCGACGAAGACCTTGAGCAGGAAGACATAGATGATGAGGATCTCGACGATGAAGACCTCGACGAAGATGATCTCGACGGACTTGACGACGATGATCTTGACGACGACGACCTAGACGACGAAGGTCTCGATGATGCAGACCTCGATGATGGGCTTGGCGAAGACGAACTCGAGGATGAAGAGCTCAACAGCGATGATTTCGACGAGAGTGAGTTCGACGATGAAGAGGATGACAGCGATCAAGAGGACGATCAAGACGACGATTTTCCTGGAGATGATCATCGAGGTGGCAAAGGGGACAAGCGTTGAAGCATTGGTAGTTGAGCGTAGGGCGTAAGGGGCCGATTGGCCGAGGGTTTAGCAAGGACAATTAATTTAGATAGCGGCAGATAGACAGCGAGCAACTGTGAAACTTGACGAATTAGCGAAGCGAACAGGCGAGTGGATGCGGGGCGAGGGTCCGGAATCGGACATCGTCATGAGCAGTCGTGTCCGATTGGCTAGAAATCTTGCGGACTTTCCTTTCATCCGCAAATGTACATCGAAGGATCGGCAGGCGATTGCGACGATGGTCGAGCGGGCTTGGCAGCGTCTGGAATATGCCAGCGAGTCGGAGTATGTCGATGTGGCCAAGATCGGGGATCTCGATCGTCAGTTCCTGATGGAGCGGCAATTGATCAGCCATGAATTGATCGATGCGGAGGGTGCTCGTGGGGTGTTGTTAGACCGTCAGGAACGCTACAGCATTATGGTCAATGAGGAAGACCATTTGCGTTTGCAAGTCATGCGAAGCGGATTGGACTTGGAAGAAGGTTGGGCCAAGATGACCCAGCTCGATGACATGTTGGAGCGAGAGTTAAAGTTCGCTTATACGAAGCGGTTCGGATACTTGACCGCTTGCCCTACGAATGTCGGAACAGGATTGCGATTGAGCGTGATGCTTCATTTGCCTGGATTGGTTGCAACCAAGCAGATGGAGAAAGTGTTTCGAGCGATGAGCAAGATCAATGTTGTGGTTCGAGGATTGTTTGGAGAAGGCTCTCAGTTCATGGGGGACTTTTATCAGGTCAGCAATCAGACAACATTGGGTAAGACCGAGGTTGAGTTGATTCAAAAGGTCAAAGAGGTCGTTCCTCGGCTTATTGAGTACGAGCGCAAAGCAAGAGAGCATTTGCTTGCTGAGGACCGTGACGCATTGAACGATATGGTCGGGCGAGCCGTCGGGATCCTCAAGACTGCCAAGAAGATCAGCAGTGAAGAGACAATGCACTATTTGAGCAAAGTTCGGCTTGGGGTAAACGTCGGGTTGATCGATGATGTTCAGATCGCGACCGTCAATCAACTATTCCTTCAAACCCAGCCGGCACACTTGCAGAAGCTGCGTGGCTTGATGTCGAACGCTAGTGCTAGGAACACCGAACGCGCGAACTACCTGCATCAATTCTTGGATCCCGCGTAGGGATTTGAGCTTGCTAGGTAGGCATCGATGAAGTCGCGTAGGGCTTCGATTAACTCGCCGGTTTGTTCGACTGCATGCGCGTCTGTCCGTTCGCCTATATGCTCAACGTTCGAGTGGTTCCCAAATGGTCGGTGGTTCTTCGAGGTGGTTGTTCGTTGAGTGAGTTCTCCTGCGGTGATTTCTTGAGGGGGAGTTTCTTGAGGTTCAGTTTTTGGTGTACAAGCGTTTGTGGACCAGACGCTTCGGCTTTGTTGTTGCAACGCCCGAAAAGCAGCTTGAATCTCCGGGTCGATTTTCGGTGAGTTCGGATTCAGGAGTTCGCAGGTTTCGATATCTTTAAAGTACATCTCGAGGGCCCAGAGGGTTTGTTTTGCGACCCATTCGTTGCCGAGGAAATCTTTGCGTTGGGTCAGTAAGGACCGAATCCACGCTTGAGCTTGGTCTCTCGTCATTGGTTCTCGAGCGCGAGCTTGCAATCGCTTCATCGATTGATCGATTGGGTTTGCCGATGGATTGTTCGCAGAGCTTTCGGTGGTTGGGATGGTCGAAGGATAATTAAGAGATGCATCCAGGGCTTTAGAGATCAGATTTGGGTTTCCGAAGGGTTGAGCCAGGAAGGCTTCATCGAGGGGCGTGGTGTTGATCAAGGAGACAGAGTCTGGGAGGCGAGTCCAGTAGGCCCAGAGAGGGCGTCCTGGAATTCGATTCGGGATCGAAGTTGAGCTTCGGATCTGTTTGTAGAGAGTTTGATGGCAACCCATGCAATCATAGGAAGCGTAGTCGCCCCACTCCCCTTTGGTGGCTTGATTGTGGATAAGTTTCAAGTTCATCGCTTGGGCGGTTTGGATTCCGATGAAGCTTTTGAGGGTGTTGTCGAAGTGGTTCGCAATTTCGGACTTGATCGCATCAGCGTCGGTAGCGGATGCTTGGAAGTGAGCCAGTAAGTAGTTTTTGCGCGGGTCGTTCGACCCAACGGGTGTGGGTTTCCAGAGGGTGGCTTTAACTTTGAGATCAACCCAGTGTTGATTGCAAGTTGCGTCGAGGGATTTCGCGAGGTCGAAGGGTGGCAAGGGTGGATGCCCTGCTGCGTAGATTCGATGGGAGACGACTTTCGACTCGGACGGGGATCCGAGATGGCAGCTCAGGCAGACTTCGGCGGCGATGGCTGGATTTGCGAGATCGAAGAAGCCTTGTTGTGACTTGTTGTCGGCGGAGAGTCCGAGCCAGCGTTTGGTTTGGTGAGGTTGAAAGTAGTTTGAAGCGGCACCGTGACAGGCTTCGCAGCCGATGGATTTATTGGCGGGTGTTTGAAGGTCTTCTTCGATGCTTTCGGCTGATCGGCCGAGGGCCAAGGTCAACGATTCTTGGGTAGGATTGGATAAGTATTGGAATCCGGCATGACAGGTCAAGCAGGTTTTGGAGAATGCGTCAGAGGGTGCAGTGATACCGATTTCATTGATGATTTGTGAAGTAAGTGGAGTTGGCGTGCCGTCGCTAAGAAGGATTTTCGAGAGGGCTTCAGCGTGAGGATCGGCGGGTGTTGGTAGAGGATTCCCGTACGTATCTCGACCGAGGAACAGGCGTGCTTGTTGCATCTCGAGTCCATCCGCATTGTCTCCATCCAAGTTGTTCAACGGGAATGGATTTGAGTGGCAGTTCAGACATCCGCTGCTACCGATCGAGGTGGGGGGCGGAGTGAGTTGCGCTTGGGCGCTAGTAAATAAGCCGGTAAATAAGCAGAGAAACGAGACGCTCGAAGCGCACGCGAGAATAAGGCTCTTGAGTTGTGTGAATGGAAGCATGATTGCACGTCGTGCGGCGGTATCAGTAGGGAGGTTGTTCAAGAGCTTCGGCGATTGGTGGAACGATGCGATTCCAGTCTATAGTAGTCGGAAGCTTGGGGGATTGGGATTGGAGGGGGAACAAGAGTGCGTTGCGGATTTCGAGTAAGGGCTGGGATGTACTGGTGTTATTGTTTGGCAAGGCGGGTAGGGTCGCGATGTAGGCTAGAGATGCGAGTTCCCAATTCGGTTCAGATGGTTTGTTGTGTAGGGTGTTGGGTGGTGCTGAGTCGGGCGGTAGTGAAACGGAGCGGATTTTCTCCCACAGGGAGGCTGCGTAATGACGTTGATCGTGCAAGTTCCATTCGGAGATCATAGTCGAGTTGGGTTGGTTATTGGTCTGAGCGAAGGCAGCTTGGGCAAGTGCGGTTCGAAGTGCAAGGATGTTTGCTCGCACGTCCGGTTCGCTGAGTTCTGATCGGATGCTTTCTGAATTCGTAGGTTGCTTGGGTGATCTCAAAGAAAGGTTCAGAGGGGGCTCTTGTTGTGAAACAAGGTGGAGGGCTTGAAGGTTCCATTCGCGAAGTGGTGGGTTACCGAGCGGGGTGGAATGGGACTTGTTGGGAGATGGGAGCTTTGAGAGTGGTTGGTGGCAGCTAGAGCATTGAAAGTTTGAGAATTCCGGCCAATTGGAGGAGCTATTAGGTTTAGCGTTCAAGCGGGCTTCGAGGAGTTGCTGTTCGGAGTCGGCCGCAGCGAGTTGGCCTGCTAGCCATCGTTGAGCAGGGAGGTCGACCGAGGGGGGATTTCTCCAGTGTTTTGGATAGGCTTTCAGGTAGGTTTGGAAATCGAAGTAGAGGGCTGGGTGACCGGCGGCGATGATATCGTGGTTCATGTCGCGGTCGGGCCCACCGACGTGGCATAGCGTGCAAGCTTTTGCTTGTTGTGGAAGTGCTTTGGTGTTTATCATTCCGAGGTGCTCGATGGCATTTTTCACGCTCGAGGGGCCTTGGTAGTGTTCATTGATCCATTGTTGCGATGGGCCGTGGCAGGCTTCGCAGCCGATTCCTTCAGTGAGGTTTGGGACTGGATCATTGCTTGCCAGAGAGGTAGATGTGTTGTGGCAAGCTAAGCAGTTTTGGAATGCTTGTTTGTTTCTCAGTTGTCCATCGACGAGGATGTTGAGTCGTTCGAGGATTTCCAGGGATCTGGGTGAGTTAAGGGTTTGCCAGGACTTCGCATGTGGGTCGCTTTCGATCCACAGAGAGTATTCCGAACCACGGGGGGCGGTAGTCGACGAGATACCGGGTGAGGGGCCGCCGTGGCAAGCTGTCGCCGCGCAGGAGGGGGCTCCGAGGTGCTTCTTTGCGGGGTGTTGGTGTTGAGTATTTTGAGAGTCCGTTGAGGTATGCAGGAGCGGGGTGATGCCCCAAGGGTCGGTTTGAGGAGCGGGTTCGGCGGCTTTGGTAATCGTCAGTGTGCAGAGGATCGAGCAGATCGCGGCGAGGAACGGCGCGGCGTTAAGAGGCACGGTTCTAAAAGGCACGGCGTGCCGAGCTTGTGCATTGAGTATGCAGGCGGGTCGATTTGGAGTTACTCGCGTTTGAAAAGCGGGATTCATGATTGGATTGGGGTTAAAAATCCCGGTTAAAATTGATCCTGCGATTTTTCAAAGCCATTCATTTTGAGGCTCTCGTGTGGGAAGATAGTTAAAGTTGGCTTGTGGTAGACAAGCATCGGATGGGGCAAATAGCGATAGTAAGAGAATCGTGTCACTAAAAGTCACTCTTTATAAAGATGGTACGCAAGTAGGGGATTTGGAGGTCGTATCCTCTGTGGAGGTTGGTCGTCGCGATCGAACCGACCAGGTAGCGAGTATTCCATCGAAGTGTGTGTTGAGTGATGGTTTGGAGCGGTGGGTGATCGCGGACTTGGATTCACCGCGAGTGCCCCGCAAGGCGTGTACGCTTCAGTGGTTAGAGAAGGATCGGGTACGGGTTGAGAACGTTCATGCGACGAACCGGGATTTATGGGTTCATTGCAAAGGGGAGAAGGTGCAAGTATTACCGGGTAAAGCGATTGAGCGGCCGGTACCATTTGCGTTGGTTTTGCCGGATGGCTATCGCATGGAAATGGCTTCGGCGTCCGCGACATTGAGTGAGGTTTTGGACGAGACCGTTTCGAATCATGGGTTGGAGGAGCGGGTCAATTCCTTGTTGGGTTATTCGAGCGGGAGTTCTTTTTTTTCTGGAGAGGGCAGCGGTGTGACGGTAGGTCCCGGGATGCTTGGGGGGGGATCTGAAGCGTTGGGTTCGGTGTCGGGCATGGTATCGATCGGGGGTGCATCCGCCGGGATGACGATGTTTGGTGGCGGAGAGCAGGATGCGACGATGCTATCGGTGTTGATGGGGGTGATTTCGGCGTTGCAGGAGCCGGTGGATTTGGCGAATTCCCGGCGTTATTTCTTGGAAATAGCACGCGGAATCATGCGGAAGCTCAAGATGGAGCGGGTGGAGATTGTTTTTTGGAGGGATGGGGATTGGGTATTTGATCCTGCGTATCGATTCATACGCAAAGGGTCGCGTGGTGAGCTACCGATGCCTTCACGAAAGTTGCTTGATCGCGTCAGGAAGAGTCATCAGTTAGCGATCCATCCGTCGGAGCATGACGAGCCTCCGTCGGAGAGTCAGATGGAAGTGCAGTTAGCGATAGCAAGCCCGATTTTAGACCCATCACAAAGTCCATCGGAGTTGGTAGGGGTGTTGTATGCGGATCGGCCGAGTGGATCGATGATGGACATGATCGGCCGCGATGAGCAACACTTCATCGCATTGCTCACGGCGATGACGGCTATGCGTTTAGGTGGATTGAAGAAGCAAAAGGAGTTAACGACTTACCAACAGTTCTTCTCGCCGAAGGTGGTCGAGAGTTTGGTCGATAAGGGGGAAGCATTTCTTGACGGTAGGGATACAGAGGTCAGCGTATTGTTCTGCGATTTGCGGGGTTTTAGCAAAGCCACCGATAGGATGGAAGCGAATGAAGCGATGCGGTGGTTGAGCGACACGCTCAGCGAGTTATCGCAGTCTGTGTTGGATGCTGATGGGGTATTGGTCGACTATGTTGGAGACGAGTTATTCGCGATGTGGGGAGCTCCTGAGATACTTCCTTCGCATGCTTTTTCGGCAGCGACAACGGCCCTGACGATGTTGGCACTGCGCAAAAAGCTTAATGAACGGTATGCGGATCGCGCAGGATTTGGAATCGATTTTGGGATCGGTTTGTGCACAGGGATGGCTCGGGTTGGCAACACGGGGTCAAAGCAGAAGTTCAAATATGGTCCGATGGGTCGGACGGTGAATCTTGGGAGTCGCATTCAGGGGTTAACCAAGCAGTGGAAGGTTTCGGCTTTGATGT
>JBJONT010000253.1:0-4802 GCA_046051705.1 Planctomycetota bacterium
CTCGTCATTGAGCTTCTTGCGAGTCTGAACCGCAGCTTGGTATTTCGCCTCCACAAACTCTACCTGCGGATGCCGAGCACCGTAACGATTCAAAGCTTCTTGTCGCTCGGCTTCGAGAACAACCATGTCTGCATTCGCAGACTCCATCCGCTGCTCATAACGAATCAACCGCTGACGGTCCTCGTCTGTCATCGGGTTGAGCAAGTCGATACCCGGTTGCTGCTTATCTAAATTGAAGTACTTCTTCGCTTCAATCACCGCCAATCGAATCTTCTCATCCCCGCCACTGGTGTCCTGGATCGCACTTTGCAACTGCTCTAACTGCTGATCCGCTTGCCGAAACTCCGAAACAACCTCGTCCCTCGCAATACGTAACTTTTCAATCTCTGTCACGTAAGGATTAATCCAGCGGCCCTTGTCGTTCTCTGCCGACAAGTTCAACTCTTTTTGTAACTGGTAATAACGATCCTGATCCCGCTTCTGATCCTCCAACAACGATTTCTGCAACCGCTCAATCAACTCGACCGACTCTTTCCCCGAAATCTCCGAGTCCTTCTCAATTGCATTGATGTAGGAAGCTACCACCTGATTGAGGATCCCTTGCAAGTCCTCTTTGTTACCACCCTCGCAGATGATCTCCAAAGCATCGGACGACAAATCCTTTCCGACCGGAGCAATGGTAAGCATCCGTCGCAAATCCGATAACGGTGACTCCGCTCCAAGAAACGTAGGCAACTTTTCCAATTGCCCTCGTCGCATCGCATCGCTCAAGACCGTCTGGCCGGACAACAAAACACGCTGCTTCTCCAACGCCACCGTCTGCGGGACCACCTCGCCATTGATCACACTCGGAGGCGCTTGAACAAACAACATCAATCGCAAAACAGAAGCATACACCGGTGTCGCTTGCGTATAGAGCAAACTCGCAATGCCCGCACCCAGCAAACTCAACAATACAATTACCGACTTGCGACGCCACAATGCGCCATAGAAATCAATGCTCGGGACCGGACGCTCCTCCACCACACTCGTGGCTCGACCACCAGAACCCGATTCGTCAAACCCGTACTGCAAGTGCGGCCTGTCCATCTACTCGCCCCCCGACATCCTCAACCCCTAAGCCCCCATACTCGCCCAACTTCACGGACTAGTATCGAACCTTAGACTTCAAACAGAAAATGCTAGCACGCAAGTAATCCTAGGGAATCCATTCCAGAATGTCCACTCGTTTCCTACTCACCTCAGCAATCCTTCTTGCCCCATCGGCTTGTCAAGGCACCAAACATGAAGTTTAAACAAAACTTCCACTCACCGTACCACGTACTGCATCAACTTCCGCATCGGCTTAAGCCAACGTAAACCCCACGGCGGACGTACCCCATTGACTCTCCAAGCTCGCTCATCCTCCCTGTTCGCAACCAAACGATTGCGAAGCGTAGCATTGCTCTTGCCCCCCACACGCATCTTCACCATCACCCGCGGAATATACCCCATCCGAACCCCACCAACCCCCAACATTCGGACCATCAACTCGTAATCGGCAGCTATCTGAAAATCCTCTCGAAACCCACCAAATCGCTCGTAACACTCACGACGCAAATACACCGTCGGATGCGCTGGCATCCACCCCCACCGAAATCGATCCTGGCGATACTCACCCGACTTCCAATGACGAACCAACTTGCTGGTATCTCCCATCTGGACATACTGCAAGTCCCCATACACCCCAGTCAACCCATCCTCCCCCAATCCCCCAATCCGCTCAGCCACCCGAGTTATCACCCCTGTGTCTGCATACACATCGTCCGCATGCAAGAAACCGATGACCTGACCCGTCGCAAGCCGCACTCCCTTGTTGAGCGCATTGTAAATCCCTGTATCAGGTTCTCGCACACTCATGGCGATACGCCCAGCATACCTCCGGATCACTTCGTCCGTTCCATCGCTAGACATCCCATCGATGAGAATGTGCTCAACGTCCGGATAGTCTTGGCTCAATACCGATTCCAAAGTATCGCCAATGGTTGCTGCCCGATTGTAAACCGCAGTTATGATCGATACTCTCACGTTCGCCTCTATACTCCCTTTTGCAACACCTGACGAACACTCTCGCACACCCATCGTACCTGCTCGTCGCTCATCTCCGGATAACTCGGAAAATTGATACCCCGACTCGACACTTCATCAGAATTCGGCATCCGGCGATACCCACCGCTATACATCGGCATCGAATGCAACGGATAAAACACCGGCCGAGTCTCGATCCCAATCTCCCCCAATGCATTCCGCATCGGATCTCGCATCGAACCACTCGGTAATAACCCACAGACCATCCAATGGGAATGATCCATCCCCTGAACCTCTTGCTGAAACTCCACCACCCCCTGCAACTCCTGGCGATACAAAGCCGCAATCTGTCGCTTCCTCTCCAAAGTACTTTCCAATCGCTGCATTTGAGCACAACCTATCGCCGCACATAAATTTGTCATTCGATAGTTATAGCCAATGATGTCATGCCAATACTCTCGGAACTTGGCTAACCCCTGTCCCTTCAAGTGTGAGACTCGCTCGGCAAGCGTTGGATTACCCGTGACCACCATCCCCCCCTCGCCAGTCGTAATCGTCTTGTTTCCATAAAAACTGAAACTGGCAATATCCCCGTACCCTCCCACATGCTCTCCGGATATCCTCGAACCGATCGCCTCAGCGCAATCCTCAACTACCAACAAATCATGCTTGCGCGCTATCTCCATGAGCCCACGCATGTCACACGGTAATCCATACAAATGCACCGCCATGATCGCGCGAGTGCGACTTGATATCACCCGCTCAACATCCCCCAACGAGATGTTCCAAGTCCCCAACTCGCAATCGACAAACACCGGCTTAGCACCCGTATAACAAACCGCATTCGCACTCGCTACATAAGTCAGCGTCGGTACGATCACTTCGTCCCCTGGCCCTATCCCCAACGCCATCAATGCCACATGCAACGCCGTCGTGCCATTCGATAGACTCAATGCGTGAGGCAACCCAACATAGTTTGCAAACTCCCCCTCAAATCGACCGATGAACCTGCCCTTCGATGATATCCACTCCTCATCGAGACAAGCCATCACATACTCTTTTTCCAATGCCGTTATCGTCGGCTTGTAAACCGGTATCTTAAACCCTTGCGTTCCCATTCTCACTCTCTCCTGACTCAAGTTCTATATCCGTGTTTTGCTGCTTTGCTTCAACGTCCCGAAGTATATCCTCACGAAACACTACGACTTTGTGCGCGACTGCTCCAATGTACTCCGCCATAACTCTTCCACTATCGGACCAACCTTGATCTGCCGTAACTCCTCGGTCCTCTCCCTACTGTTCCTTATACCAAACTGCCGATACTCATCATCGACCGCCATCCTCAACATCATGGATCCCATCTGAGCAGCATCCCTCGGATCAAAAACGAATCGCTTATCACCAATCGTCGACGGCAACGATGTTGTCGAAGCGCACAATACCGGCATCTGTAATTGCATCGCTTCAATCAACGGAAAACTCCCCGCTTCATAAAGCGAAGGAACCACCACACTCAAAGAATTGCGGTACAACCATTTCAACTCCGCCGGAGATACCACCCCAAGAAAATGAATCGAATCTCTCACCGGTGATCGCTCCACCCGATTTCGTATCGCTTCTTCATAGTACTCGTTCTTTACCCCCGTACACACCAAATTCAAACGGCCAGAATACTCAGATCTGACCCTCTCGAAAGCCTCGATCAACCCCAAGTGATTCTTGTGCCGCCAAGTCTGTGCGGGATACAAGTAATACCGCCCGAATTCACCGAACTTCTGAGACACCTCTGTCTCAAGTCTATCATCAGACTCACCAAATCCACACTCGGAATAAGGAACCGGCAAAACAACCACTCGCTCATCAGGCAACCTGAAATATCGCAACAAATCCTCCTTCACGTGATCGAAGGAGACAACGACCCGATTCGCTTGAGAAATCGCCCCCCAATACAACTCCGCTCGCAACGCACGATCCTCAGGTGAAAAGAACTCCGGAAAATGCAACTCCTGAACATCATGCATCGTCACAATGAACGGACACCGGAATGTCAACCTCGGCGGCAACTGAAAAGGAAAATGCAACAAGTCATACCGTAAATCACAGTGAAACCGCGATAGCCAACCTCGATACGGCGCCCTCCGCCCTACCCCGCGAGGATGCATGAAATGGTACAAGCAATCCGCTCCATGAAACAAAGCGCGGCGGAACAAACCATTGCGCCGAACCTTGCGCCACACAAATCCTCCACCTTCCAACGCATCCCCACGAGCCGAAGCCCCCCCCGCCGTGCTCTCCTCGCCACAAAACGCTTTACCCCCAAGCACACTAACTTCCATCCCCCCAAAGCGATGATGCTGCAGAGCCCGCAATAGACGATCGGCATAAGGCGCAACACCCCCGGATGAAACGTCCGATTCCCCTCGATAAAACCCTATTCGATCCAATGCAACCTCCTAAAAACTCTCACCGTTTAACTCGATCTTACTCGCACCCCGGCAGCGATCCTCCACCCAACTCAGATCCCTCACCCATAAATGATTCCCTTGAGCTTTCCCTCCAGCCCCCACCGAAATCGCCGTCAATGCGCGTTCCCAAGGATCATACACCATCGACTCAAACCCCGCTCCCCGCATCAGCGCCGCAATCCTCTCGTCATTCCCCTCCAACATCACCCCCTTTAGCCTGCGGTCACTCAACGAACCCGCCGCCCCCTGCAATACCTCCCACTCATACCC
>JBJONT010000254.1:0-3684 GCA_046051705.1 Planctomycetota bacterium
AAGCGATACGATCAGCAAGGGACGATCAGCAAGGGACGGTGTGTTGAGTCGGTAAGCTGATCGGTGAGTCGAGTGGTGAGTTGATCGGTTTCAACGATACAATCAGTCAATAACAGGTTACTTGAAGTAGCATTAAGGGAACTGGTAATGATCAAGTTTCGGTCGAGCGAATCGACAGATTTCCTTCGTCGGGTGGCAACAGCTTCCATGACATTTGTTGCGGTTTGTTGTTTGCCTGCGATGGCGTTCGCGCAAGGTCCGGTAAGCGCGCCGGCGACGGGGGCGAAAGAGGTTCAAGAGGAGAGCCTCTTTAACATCATCTTCAGTGGCGGCCCTTTGGGGATTGGGATTATGGTCGTCCTAATCGCTTTATCGATCATTGCGGTCTATCTGATCTTCGACCAATGGCTGACTTTGAGACGAAAAGATTTGATCCCCACGGCGCTCAATGAGAATGTCAAGCAGATGCTATCCCAAGGCAAATTGAAGGATGCCGATGGATTATGTCGAAGTCAGCCGAGTCCGATGGCGTATGTGCTTGCCAGTGGCATTGCCGAGATTGAGTATGGTTGGCCTGCGGTGGAGAAGTCGATTGAAGATGCGTTGGCCGAACAAGCGGCAAGGATGTACCGAAAGTTAGAGTACCTATCTGTAATTGGAAATCTCGCTCCGATGCTGGGGCTTCTCGGTACAGTTGCGGGGATGATTGTGGCGTTCCGTGAGGTAGCACTTTCGCAGGGAACGGCTGGAGCGGGCCAATTAGCGTCTGGAATTTATTCTGCTTTGGTGACGACGGTAGCTGGGTTGCTGATCGCAATTCCCGCCTTGGGAGCCTTTGCGGTCTTTAGGAATCGTATCGACGAGATCATTTCAGAGATGGCAACATCCGCTCAATCGGTTTTTGCGCCCATTCGGCGACGACTTCCCGGCAGTGCCAGCGGCACGCGGGCAAGTGTTGTTCCACCACCGCGTATCCAATAAAACATCCGAATATCATCGCTTCGTCGAGAATCTTGCATCTTTCTCCAGGACGAGAGATATCAGGAATTCCGATGCTGATTGCGTAGCGGTAATTTTTTAGAGGGGATTATGTAGAAGGATACCAATAAACACCGATTTCTCTCATGATTCCTGAACTTTGAGATGGAATGTGCTAAACTTATGGGCCCCTTACGCGCCTGTAAGTATCGGATTCGTGTTACGCTTTTTTCTTGGATAGTCTCTTGGCCGACGATTCGTCAAAACGCACAGATACTGTGCCAAGCAATTTAACGCACGGCGATGCGGCACTTAGTGCCGTAGCGTTAACGGATGTAGGTTTACGCCGAGCGAATAACCAAGACAACTTCGCGATCGTGATGGCTTCTGATGCCGACCATTGGCAAAAGGCCGGAGACTTATTGATCGTAGCCGACGGAATGGGAGCACACGCAGCTGGCGAACTTGCGAGCCAGCTTGCAGTGGAATTGATCCCACATCATTTTTCCAAGCTTCATTCGAAGTTTGAGTTGCCTGAGGCCTTGTCGAGGGCCTTTGAAGAGACGAATCGGGAAATTCATCGTAAAGGGATGATCAATCCTGATTTTCGCAGCATGGGTACAACGACTTGTGCTCTGGCGATATTTCCTATCGGTGCAGTGATCTGTCATGTCGGAGATTCACGCATCTATCGGTTGAGCGGGCAGACGTTTGAACAGTTGACCTTCGATCATTCGCTTGTTTGGGAGATGCAGCAGTCGGGTGAAGTGAGTGAAGAGTCCATTCGTAGCAGCGCACTTCCGAAGAATGTTATTACTCGTTCCCTGGGCCCGTCACCCTCCGTGAAGGTGGATATTGAAGGTCCGTTCCCCATTCTAAAGGGGGACAAATATCTACTTTGCAGCGATGGGCTTAGCGGTCAATTAGCCGATGAAGAGATAGGAAATTTGTTAGGGCTCTTGGACATCAAGTCGGCAGCGCAAGCCATGGTGGACTTGGCCAATTGTCGTGGTGGTCCAGATAACATTACCGTCGTAATTGCGGAAATGAAGCGCGATATCGCCACACACGAAGGTGGTGTTGCGAGCAGTAGCCGATCGTTTGGGGCTTACCCAACCCTTTTTGGGATTCTGGCTGCGATTGGATTCCTAGCAGCGTTGTTTCTTTCGTTCATCCAACAAATCCCGCTTGCCCTTGTATCCGCTGTTGCAGCATTGATCGCCCTCGTTACGGGCTGGATCAAGATGAGTGTTGAAAGGCCTGTAGAAAATAGTGGCAAGGGTTGCGGTAGGGCACCCTATCGGAAATACAATTGCAAGCCTTCGATTGCTTTCGCTAACGATTTGTGGGTCTCTGTTAAAGACCTTACCGCTTGGATCAAAGCCAACACAAACTCCCCAAAGTTGTCCGGTTTCGAAACCAATTTGGAATCAGCGAAGCGGATGATCGATGGAAAGGATGCGAAGGGGGCAATTAAGAAGCTTGCCACACTGCTCGTGGAAGTCATGCAGGAGATACGTGATCGACGCAAAGAAGATGACGATGGTCACGTCGACTACTAACCGATAACGGCTAACCGATAACGGCGGATCGCTTCTTTACGAAATCGGCGGTTTGGACAAATTCTGAGACGTGTTATCGGTAGATTGAGTTAGCTCTTCCTTGATGATCGGTTGGTCATCGATGAGGATTCGCATGGACGATGATTCCATCTCGTCGTATTGCCCTGTTCGGATGCAATACAGACATGCGAGCAATGCAGCTCCCCCTAGTAGGATTGCGACAGGTAACGCTACATACAAAACACTCATCGTCTCCTCTTATCGTTCTTTTTTGAGGTTCCAATTCGTCGCAGATCTGGGTGAGTCAAAGGTCTTGGCCGACCAAGCCATGAGTAGAACCGTGATTCCTGAGATCGGCATAAAGACTGCTGCGAGTAGAGGGTGAATCAGACCGCTTGCGGCAAGGCTAATTGTAAAGGCATTGTATAGCAGAGAAGCTGCAAAGCATCGGTAGATCCCACGCACCGTTCCTTGAGCTGCTCGCATCAACCGAGGCAAAGCGATCAATGGATCTTCTCCGATAAAGATCGGTGCGTTGCGGAGCGAGATGTCAGAAGGTCCACGAACGGCGATTCCTACATCCGCAATCGCTAGCGCTGCCGCGTCATTGACCCCGTCTCCGATCATGACTTGGGGCTCACCCATCGACAAAGATGATTTTCCGGTTGATAGTCGTTGAAGCTTCTCTTCGGGCGTCAGTTCCGCGTGGACTTCTTTCCAATGGATTCCTGATGCTGCCAAGCTTGCTGCAAAGCGTTCCACTCGATTGCGAGTATCACCCGAGATAAGGCCTAGCTTCCAACCTAAACGTTCAAGTTCCAAAAGGGATTCGATAGCTCCGTTTCTGAGGGTATCACCAAGTTGGAAACAACCAATTTGAACATCGTTGACTTCGACCACCACTGTTAATTCAGAGGCATTTACGAGCGTCTGTGCAGTGTTAGGAAGATCAAGGTCGTTAGGGGCGTTGCGTGGTTGAGTCGTGCAAATAGAAGTATTGGTACGGTCTGCGCGGAAAGTCCAGCGGTCAGAACCTAGTTGGCCCCGAAGCCCCAGTCCGTAGAGTTGTTCAACTTGGATGGGTTCAATTTTCCGTAATTCATCTTTAGGTGTGGTGCTTTGGATAAAAGCGCAAATGGCACGG
>JBJONT010000255.1:0-11369 GCA_046051705.1 Planctomycetota bacterium
TACACCATTGTGTATCCGGGCAAACGCCGCGAAGTCGTCTTGGATATCCCTCATTATGATTTCAATTGGCAGACCGAATATCGATTGGCGAGTCCGATTCAAGTGCCAGCCGGGACGCGGATGCGCTGCGATGCAACGTTTGACAACTCGGATGGAAACCTTAACAATCCAGACTCGAAGGCGTGGGTCTCTTGGGGAGATCAAACCTACGAAGAAATGATGATCGGTTACTTTCATTACGCAGTAAAGCGATAGTTTTTCCAAGTGAGGTTTCGATGTTTGCTCGATCGTATCGCCAATCTACAGTGCCCGAGCAGCTCACGTCGAAACGCAGACTCAGTGCTCGGAGTTGGCAAGCTACACTTTACATCGGTTCGGTTTGCTTCGTTCAGGCTATAGAAATGCAGCAGTGCTTCGCGCAAAGCAGTCCCGTTCAAGCGGCTCGTGCACCCCAGGACAAGGGCTCTGACGGAGCAGTGGAGATAGGTCGGTACGATCGACCGTCGGGGCCGAAGTCTCAGAGCAGAAGCGTTGTGGTAGCAAGCAAAGGGATGGCTTGTACGTCCGATCCGCGAGCGAGTGCGGCAGCTATCGAAACTCTTCAACACGGTGGTACAGCGGTCGATGCAGCTATCGCCGCGAACGCGGTGCTTGGAGTTGTCGAGCCGATGAGTTGTGGAATCGGTGGAGACCTTTATTCCATCGTTTGGGATTCGAAGACCCAAGAGCTCACTGGATTGAATGCTTCGGGAAGAGCACCTGCTTCGCTGAGCCGGCAAGTGTTTGAAGAGAAGAACCTCAAAGAGATACCCTTGTACGGGCCTATGTCTTGGAGTGTTCCAGGATGTGTGGCAGGTTGGTTTGATCTGCATGCCAAGCATGGCAAGCTGCCGATGCGGCAGATTTTATCTCGTGCGATCAAGATTGCCGAAGAAGGTTTTCCTGTCTCTCCGGTTATCTCAGGCTATTGGGCAAAGACGGAGCAAACGTTTAAGCCTTGGGCTGATTCTCGCTCGACTTTTCTGTTGCAAGCAGAGCGCGCTCCGCGGATGGGTGATCTGTTTCGCAATCCGAACTTAGCGAAGAGTTATCGGGCGATCAGTGAAGGGGGAGGCGATGCATTTTATCGCGGAGCCATTGCGCAAGAGATCGTCGCTTTTAGTCGAGCGAACGGTGGGTACTTTCAAGCGGAGGATTTCTCTGAGCACCGCAATGAATGGGTTACACCGGTTTCGACCAATTACCGTGGCTATGATGTATGGCAGATCCCGCCCAATGGTCAGGGACTTGCGGTCTTGCAAATGCTCAATGTGTTAGAGCAACATGATTTGCGTTCGCTCGGTTGGGGCTCTGCTGACGCCGCCCATTTGCTAATTGAAGCAAAGAAACTTGCATATGCCGACCGGGCTCGCTATTACGCGGACATGGCGATGGAGGATGTGCCGGTCAAGCAATTGGCGAGCAAGGTATATGCGCAGGAGCAGAACAAACGCATCGCAATGGATAGAGCGTTGACGGACGTGCCGGCGGGGGATCCAAAGTTGATTGATGGGGATACGGTGTATCTGTGTGTTGTCGATGAGAATCGAAACTGCTGTTCGCTCATCCAAAGCAATTTTCATGGGTTTGGCAGTCAGGTAGTTCCTGGCAATGTCGGATTTGCACTTCAGAATCGAGGTAACCTTTTCTCGCTCGATCCGACCCATGCAAATCGACTTGAACCGAAGAAGCGCCCGTTTCATACCATTATCCCGTCGATGGTCACCCGCGATGGAAAACCTGTGTTTGTCTTCGGTGTGATGGGTGGTGATATGCAGCCGCAGGGCCAAGTGCAGGTACTAGTCAATTGGATCGATTTCGGCATGAACATCCAAATGGCGGGCGATGCTGCCCGGATGCGTCATGAAGGGAGTGCGACACCGACTGGAGTACCAGCCGATCCGAAGGGTGGAGTTATCCATTACGAATCTGGATTGCCAAGTGGAACGGTCGAAGAGCTTGCTCGAAGAGGCCATGTGCTACAACCCTCCAAAACATCGATGGGAGGATATCAAGGGATTTTGATCGACTGGGAAAGGGGTGTTTTGCAAGGTGCTACCGAGAGCCGAAATGATGGTCTTGCGCTCGGTACCGATTACTAAATACCATGACTTGGTTACTGAATTCAATTTATCTGGTTTTGCTTCTTTGCGCTACTCCGTGGTTGCTGTGGCGTCGAGTGACGCAAGGCCGCTACCGAAGGGGATGGAGTAAGAAGTTTTTCGGTAAGCTTCCCGAGATAGGCAAATCGCCGACCGAGGAAGGGCAGGGGGGTAAGACCCTATGGTTTCATGCGGTGAGTGTTGGGGAATTGCAAGTCATTCGCCCGTTGGTTGAGCGGGCCGAGCGGCAGATGCCCGAAGCGAGGTTGTTGATTACCACTTCAACCGACGCTGGTTACGAGCTTGCACTGAAGCTCTACAGTAAGCATGTCGTTAGTTATGCGCCGATGGACTTTTCATGGGCTATCTCCCGCGCCTTGGCCAGAACTCAACCCGACATGATTATCTTGGCTGAGTTAGAGCTTTGGCCGAATTGGATATCCTTGGCTGCACGGCGGGGGATTCCTGTAGTGGTCATCAACGGTCGACTTAGCCAGCGATCATTGGAGGGATATAAGCGACTCGGTGGATTCGTAACAAGCGTTGTGCGGAAGCTTGCTTGGGTCGGAGCACAGAGTGCGACGTATCGCGAGCGGTTTCTTGAGTTAGGGTTAAGCCAAGATCGGGTTGATGTCACAGGAAACATAAAATTCGATGGAGCGAACTTTGATCGAGAGGCTGTGCAAGTCCAGCAGCGAGCTTTGGAATTGCATCTTGATCGGGCTTCAATTGATATCGCATCGAGCGATAGTAATTCTGGTCGGCCAATCGTTTGGCTATGCGGCAGCACACAAGCTCCTGAGGAGCAACTTTGTCTCGATACATTCCAAAAGCTTGCGGGAAGCTACCCGCATCTGAAGTTGATCTTGGTGCCTAGACATCCAGAGCGGTTCGAGGAGGTTGCAAGACTTATCGAGCAAACGGGTTTGCCGTGGTTGCGGCGCAGCGCGATGGCAGCGGGCAGGCAGCAGACGGGCAAACAGCCGATCGGCGAGGGCGTCGACCCAAGTTGGAGGATCTTCTTGGCGGACTCGGTGGGAGAGTTGCGTTGGTGGTGGGGGCTGGCGGACTTGGGGTTTGTCGGGGGATCTTTTGGATCGCGTGGTGGGCAGAATATGATCGAGCCTTGTGCGGTTCGCGTCGCGACTTGTTTCGGACCGAACACCAAGAACTTTCGAGATGTCGTTCAGATCTTGCTTGAGTCGCAAGGGGCTATGGAGTTATCGACACCCGAGGAGTTAGGTCCGTGGGTGATTCGAATGATCGAGAATCCCGACATACGAGAGGAATATGCATCGCGCGGGCAGGGCACGGCGTTGGCTCATCGTGGGGCTACCGAGCGCACGTGGCAGAAGCTTGCGCAGTTGCTTAGGCGTTAATCGATTTTCCGAGTCAAGTGATGATCGGCGACGATGGATTCGTAGTATTCGGGTCGTCGGTCAGCCCAGCGATCGATAACGTGTTCTTTGGGAACTCGAACGAGACGTTTGTTGCGTGCTTTCGCGCAGTCGATGGTACCTCGCAGAACAGCTTCGTTTTCGTGGGGTGCGTCGGCGACTGGATTTCCATTCGGGTCGCAGAGTCGACTTTGTCCGATGAAACGGAAACCACGTTCTGTGCCTACGCGATTAACGCTCATGAAGTAGACGTTGTTTTCGAGGGCACGAGCGTTTGGTAGGTATTTCGCGAAGGTATCTGCTCCGGGTGGCCAGTTTGTTGGTAGAGCAAGGAGATCTGCACCATCGAGTGCTAGGCAGCGGGAGGACTCGGGGAATGAGCCATCGTAGCAAATATGCATCCCAACTCGCATTCCACCGGCGTCGATTGCGCGGTAGGGTTCACGACCTTGGGTAACAAAGCGATCGATTCCGAGGTAGGGCAAGTGAATTTTGCGGTAGGTGCCGACGACACCATTTGGGCCGACGAGCACGGACGAATTGTGGATGTCGCCTGACTGAGTGACTTCGAGGAGACCGAAGATCACGAAGAAGTTTTTGCTTTTGCAAACGGCTTGAATCGCATCAGTTGCCGGACCGGGGATGCTTTGTGCATGCGGGCGAGCTTCTTCTAAGCTGCTGTAGCAATAGCCGCTGAGCATACATTCGGGGAAGACCACCAGATCGGCACCTTGGACTTCCTCGTGTTCGAGCCAATTCAGCATCCGTTTGGTGTTCGATGCGGTGTCGGCGAAATCGACGTGGGTTTGGATACCGCAGATCGTACGGAGAATTGGGGTGTTATCGGGAGCGGGCGATGATGGGTTCGTTGGTTGGGACATAGCTTATTTTTCGATCATGTCGCGTAGAAGAACGGCGGTGGATCAAGCGACGTTTGAAGGTAATAGCATTGCTTGGTGGATGGCGAGTCGAATTAGATTTTAGCCGAAACGGCCGGTAATGTAGTCTTCGGTCTCACGCAGTTGTGGGCGAGTGAAGATAGTCGACGTTTCGGCCATTTCCACGAGTCTTCCGAGATACATAAAGGCGGTGTGGTCGCTGATTCTGGAAGCTTGTTGCATATTGTGAGTGACGATGAGGATCGAATACTCACCGCGAAGTTTATCGATCAGGTCTTCGATTTTGCTTGTGGCGATCGGGTCGAGGGCGGAGCAAGGTTCATCGAGCAAGAGGACTTCGGGGTCGCTGGCGATTGCGCGAGCGATACAGAGTCGTTGCTGTTGACCGCCGGAGAGTCCGAGGCCGGTTTCGTTCAAACGATCTTTGACTTCGTCCCATAGGGCAGCGCCGCGCAAGGCGTGCTCGCAGACTTGCATCAAGACCGTCTTATCTCTTTCTCCGTCGATCCTCAGTGGGTAGACGACATTTTCGAAGATGCTCATGGGGAACGGGTTGGGTTTTTGGAAGACCATACCCATTCGTTTTCGCAGTTGGATCACATCGACCCCGGGTGAGAAAATCGATTCACCGTTCAAAAGCATATCGCCTTCTATCCGAACAGAGTCGATCAAGTCGTTCATTCGGTTGACGCTACGCAGCAGTGTCGACTTGCCACATCCGCTTGGTCCGACCAGTGCGGTGACCATCCCTTTGGCGATGGGCATCGAGATGTTGTGCAGGGCTTGTTTGCGTCCGTAGAACAGGTTGAAGTTCTTGACCGACAAGACAACGTCTTTGGCTAAGACTTCTTCGTGGATTACAGATTCGACGGGTTGTCCGTCGGCGATTGCTTTGAGTCTATTCATAGAACACTTTTTAGAATTGGCTCGATTGGAATCGCTTGCGAAGTCTAGCTCGCAGCCAGATGGCTGTTTGGTTGAGTAGCGTCACAATGGTTAACAATAAGAGGGTTGCTGTAAATACCATCGGCTTGGCCGCTTCACTATTTTGGCTTTGAAACCCGAGTGAGTAAATCTGAAAACCCAAGTGCATGAAGGATCTTGAGCCGTGGATGAATGGGAATTCTGTATCGAGTGGGAGTTCGGTGGCTAGTGGGATTGCGCCGACGAGCATCATCGGTGCGACTTCTCCAGCCCCACGAGCCATTGCAAGGATAAAGCCGGTGATGATACCGGGTCGAGCGTAGGGCAGGACGATACGGTGAATGGTTTGCCATTGACCGGCGCCGCAAGCGTAACTTCCTTCGCGAAGTGAGTTTGGGACGGCCGCTAGTGCTTCTTCGGTCGCTACGATTACAACAGGTAGGGTGAGCAGTGCGAGGGTACAAGCGGCCCAGAGCAAGCAACCTTTTCCGAAAGTTGGATTGGGTAATTGTGCTTGATAGAATCCGTGGAAGTGGGGAGTCTTGATAAGCAATAGGGCGATCCCTGCTAGGGTTGCGAGCCAGAGCAGGGCGCTTGCGTTGCGAAGCCATCGGCGGCGGTTCGTAGCGTGAATACCCATCTGGCCAGCGAGCAGCGCGACGCTAAATGCGACGATGCCAACAACGGCGAGCAATCCAAGGGCGGAGAACCACGTAGCGCTTGGCCATGGTTCGAATCCAGCTTTGGCAGGTCCACCATCGATATATCCGCCGACCATATAGCAGAAAAAGGACAAGCCGAAGACACCGTAAACGATACTCGGTACGCCTGCTAGGTTGTTGATGCTGATTCGAATAGCGCTCAGTAGTGGGCCTGGTTTTGCGTACTCCCTCATATAGAGGGCAGCAAGGACGCCGAAGGGCATCACGGCGAGCGACATGATAAGCGTCATGACAACGGTTCCCCAGATGGCGGGAAAGAAGCCACCTTCGATGCCGGCTTCGCGAGGTTCTCCTAGAAGAAATTCCCACCATCGGGCGAGATAGACCCCAAGACGCTGAAACGTGTTGAGTTGATTAGGTGGGAAGAATCGAACGATGTCTGCGAGGATTACGGAGTGTTCTCGCATCGAGAAGACTTCGCAAGAGCTTGGGGAGGCTTTACGCAACAAGAAGTTTCTCGGTAGTTTTCCATTTCCGAGGGTTTGCCAAGAGACTTGTTCGTCGCTGATTCGGTGCACATCGATGGTTGGTGGGTTGTTGTTCGTTTCGCCGTCGGTTGAAAGTGGTCCTACAAGTTCTTTAAAAGCATCCCACGAATCGAGTTTACCTGCTAGGACTTGATCCCAACCTAATTCAAGAGTCCCGATAGGATCGGCGATGGGTAATTCAAAAAGGACTGTTCGTTCGGCTCGTTTGGCTTCGAGTTGCGATATTTGTTCGTTGATGGAGGCCATTTGAGCATCGGCCTTGTAGGAGACATCGGCAAATCGCGAGATCGCATTTTTCGCTCGGTCGGATATTGCGCGAGACGGAGTCCAATTCAAAGGGCTTTCCTCGGCAGCTTGAAATCTCGCCGCGACGGCTTCGTCAATATCTCCTTGCAAATCGGACTTTTCGTTGATTTCAACTTTGCGGATTGATAGGCGGGCTTCGGAGATTGCGTGATCGATTCTCTTGAGTTGCTCTTTCTCGTGCGCAATCTTTTGATCAATGCTCCGCGATTCCTTCATCGCAGCGTGCACTTCTTCGCTGAGTTTATCGCTCGGTGAATCGACCCATGAGAGTTGTTTTGGGAAACCGTAGAGATTGCCCCATTCCTTGCGTTCGACGGTCCAGAGGGTGTTTGGTTTCCACGGGTTTGAAGAGGCTAAGTCGGCTTCGTCTGCGTAGAGAAAGTGCTGATTGGAAACGTCGTAATTACCCGATCTGAGGTAGAGTTTCGTCGCCCCGTTTTCTCGCGTTCGACCGTACATCTCGCCAGCTACGAGAGCTCCATCCGGGCGAGCGTACAGGAGGTAGTTCCTTGGCCAAAGTGTTGAGAGACCTTGCCACAGAACCAACGCCAGCAGCGAGATGATCATCAAGCAAGCGATAGCGAACATACCGCCCGAAAGCCAAACCATCGGCTCGCCTTGAGCGGTAACGCCTGATTGCATCGAACGTTTGGGAATAGTTCGGCTCATAACTGAAACGCTCTCTTTCGGAATCGCATGCGAACCCATTCCGCGCAGGTATTGGCGACCAGTGTAAAGAGAAACAGCAAGAGTGCGGCAAGGAATAGGGTGTGATAGTGGGTCGATCCGCGAGCCGCTTCGGGTAGTTCCGTAGCGAGTGTAGCGGAAAGGGTTCGATAGCCATTGAATGGATTGACGTCCATCAGCGGGGTGTTGCCGGCAGCCATCAAGACAACCATGGTCTCACCGATGGCTCTACCGAAACCGATCATTAACGCGCTAAAAAGGCCGCTCATGGCAGTTGGTACCACGACGCGAGTTGTCGTTTGCCAAGTGGTTGCACCGCAGGCCAGCGATGCGCTTCGCAAATGCTGTGGGACCGACTGGAGTGCATCGTCGGCCAGGGTATAGATCAGTGGGATGATGGCAAATCCAAGGATACCACCGACCAGCAATGCGTTGCGTTCTTGGTAAGGACCGATCAGCGTTCCTCTCGCATCCCATCCGAAATTGCTCAGGATGGTTGCAAAGAGCATCGCTGAGAGCAAAACCAGAAGTGAACCTACTATGAATAGTACAAATTGCCAACCAGCTCGTCCTGTGCATTTCAGTTGATGCGAGCACCACTTCAAGCAACTTTGCAAGGGGCTCGAAAGGAGCCATAAGACCAGGAGTATTGCAGGGAATAGACCGAGTAGGAACCATCCTGGCCAACTCGACTGCTGAGTCGATGTGAGCCATCGCTGTATGTTGGTGCCGAAGATCCAACGTTCGATAGGACTTGCGATTAGGTGGGACAAGTACATCGCGATTGGAGGAACCAAAAACATCAGCGGCAATCTGTAACGTCGAAGCGGAATTGCGCGGTCCATGGGAATCATCATCCATAAGTGCGCTGCGAACAAGAATAGGAAGAAGGTCATTGCGACGGACAGAAGGACTTGGAAGAGAGATTCCCTCATCACGGGAGCAAGCACCATCGCGCCGATGAATCCCAAGACAACGCTTGGAACACTTGCCATCAATTCGATCAAAGGTTTGAAGCGTGATCGCCAAGCCGGACTGAGAAACTCACTTCCGAAGATAGCGGCCAAGATTGCAATCGGGGCGGCAATCAACATGGAATAAAAGGTGGCCTTGAGCGTCCCGAAGATCAAAGGCATTAACCCAAATTTTGTCTCCCCTTCGATGCTTCCGGTACTGCTTTGCCAAATGTGTTGTGGACCTTGGTAGCCTTCATACCAAAGTGGCTCAAAGAAGGACTTCCAGGAGGCTTCTGGGAAATCGCTGTTGAGTCGCAACATTTGCATTTCAGCATCCGAGCACAAGAAGATTTCTTGGCCGGTTTTTGAGAACTGTAAGCGTGACTTTTCATTGACTTTCAAATCTTTGAGCTCAGCTACGATCCGTTCACTTGTCACATGGATCACTTTCAAGCCAGAGCCTGGGCCGGTGACCGCCAGGAGTCGTTGCGAAGGTGAGCTTGCGATGCGTGTCACAGGAGATAGTCCACTGGCAACACGGTGGATCGATCGCAATTCCTGACCTGAGGTCGAAGCCGTAATCGCCACCGTTTCGACTTCACCATGCCGATTTCCCAAAGCCCAAGAGGATCTGCCAAGGAGTGGTTCGCTCGAGGAAAGTTGACTCTTCTCTGCCGTAACTGTTTTGTAACCGCCGAGGGATACCAGCTTGTCCTCCCCTTCGGCCTTCCATCGCTGCATCTCGCCGGCTTGATCAACCGACAGGAGGGTATCACCCAGACCGGAGATCATAAGCCCCGCCAGTCCATGATTGGCAGAGTTGCTCCCAGAGTTGTTGGGTAGGTTTTGTGTTGGTTCCGCTCGCCAAAGGGTGATCGACTGTTTCGCTTTACCGCCGATGCCACCGGCTTGACGTTCGATGTTGCCTAACGCAAGATTTCCTGCCGAGGCGACCGCGAAGAAACCTTTTTGGCTATCGCCGAACCCGGAAGTATCCGACCGAAGAGTCCAATCGATATGGTCGATTGGTGTTTCGAAGACTTGGATTGGCTCTAAATAACTTGCGTTGGAAAACGCTACGGCTCGAATCAGCCCGCTAGGCATTTGCCGATAGATCACACCCTCTCGCACAACCGTCGATTGGCCCGGGGTCTTCATCGATTCGGGGGCCTTCATCGACTCGATGATCTCGGGAGGCATTTGTGCGTCAGGCTTGAATTCGACATTGATCGAACAAAGTACAACTCGGACCGAACCATCATCTAGACCGAGCAAAGCGGAGGATTGCTGCGAGTCGATTTTAGCAATTCGAACTTTAGCCCGAGCCGAAGCATTTTCTTTGTCAGACGTTGCATTTGCGGGGGGCGAAAAGGATTTCAACAACGCGCCATCGAGAAGACTCACAACATCGATCGATTGGTCGTCACGCACTAACCAAGCGATCTCGGAGTATTCATCGACACCGAAAGCTAATACCGGTTTGGACGGGGAGGCTGTCGGTAGCGTGACCGTGCGTTGCTTGCTCAATTCGCTATTGCGGAACAAGGGAAGAACATTCCCGAGCAGAACCAAGACCACAAGCAGAACCACAAGGATCGTACCGATACCGCCGACCGTAATGATCCATTTAGCAATACGGTCTGACCACAGAACGGAAACGCTTGAAGAGCGATCCCGTCGGTAAGGGCGACCCCCTCCATGGAAAGAGCCTGATTCTTCGGTCAAGTCTTTAGTGTTAATGGCGATACCAGATTCGATAATGAACGGGCTGCTGCCCTGGACTAGGTGCAGTCCATTTTTACTGGGCGATATCGAGCATCTTCAGCGCTTTCGCGGCAGTAGCTGCGTCGAGAGGATACGAGCCTTCCTTCGCTACAATTTCCTGACCTTCTTTGCTGAAGATGAATCGAATAAATTCTCTTCGGACAGGATCAAGCTTCGTACCTGGTTTGTGGTTGATCGCAAGGTACAAGTAACGGGCCAGAGGGTAATCGCCGCTGTAAGCATTCTCTGCGTTGGGTGCGAAAGCTTTCTCGCCGGGCTTGGCAGACAATGAAAGGGCTTTGACGGCTGAAGTTTTGAACCCAACCCCGCTGTAGCCGATAGCGAATTTGTTTTCGCCTACTGATTGGATCACGGCAGTCGAACCTGGTTGTTCGTTGACCAATTCTCGATAGTCACCGTTTCCAAGTACCTTTTCCTTGAAGAAACCGTAAGTCCCTGAAGCGGCGTTTCGGCCAAACATGGCAATCGCGCCCGACTCATACTCTCCGGTTAGTCCGAGTTGACCCCACTTGTCAATCGCATCACCACCGAGTTTGCGAGTGCTGGAGAAGACCGAATCAAGCTGTGGCAAACTTACTTCGTTGATCGGGTTGTCCCGGTGCACATAAACGGCGAGAAGATCGATAGCCGTCGGGATCATCATCGGCTTGTAACCGAATTTCTTCTCGAAATCGGCGATTTCATTGCTTTTCGCATCGCGACTCATCGGGCCGAAACTCGCCGCTCCTTCAATCAACGCAGGCATCGCCTTCGAAGACCCTTGTCCCTCGACTTCCGTCCGCACACCCTTGTAATAGGTTTTGAACTTCTCAGTCCACAAAAGCATCAATGGATTCATCGAATCCGATCCGACGCTCTTGATCTGGCCAGATACTCCAGGGGCAACCTTGTAAGGCTTTAGATCTTTGTCA
Source organism: Planctomycetota bacterium (assembly GCA_046051705.1). Taxonomy (GTDB): domain Bacteria; phylum Planctomycetota; class Planctomycetia; order Pirellulales; family Pirellulaceae; genus JBKCUI01. Next base: position 11,217 of record JBJONT010000255.1, read on the forward strand.
ACTGCGAGTTGCCCATGAGCCTTCGGAACGGAACCGAAATAGAGTGCGGCCGCAAAACAAGCGATCGCCCAGATTTTGATTCGTCCGAAGTTTGAAAGTCCAGCCAATGATTTTCCCATTCGATCAATTCCTTTGAGGTGGTCGTCCTGCGGG
>JBJONT010000256.1:0-7413 GCA_046051705.1 Planctomycetota bacterium
TCTATCTTGGATTCGTGGTATTCTTCAAAAACGCTGGCTTTTAACCCTTAAGGACGAATTGTGGCCGTTGCACGTTCGATTTGACTTCATCTACGTGAACAATCCTCGTACCCGAAGCCGATTTTGATCGTTGAAAAATTTCCATTTCTTGAAACAACCTATTCATCGGTGACGTTGATACGTACAGAGACACCAAAGCGTCAAGGATGGTCCAGGCAAGCGAAATACTATGGCTATCAGGCATGAAGAGATCACCAAACTATGGCATGCCCACGCTTCCGCATTAACGCTTTTGGCTCGCACTCGCTGCAACGCGGCCGAAGACTGCGTGCAGGAGGCTTACGTCAAACTTGCCAAACTCGAGGAACTTCCCCGTGAACCGATCGCTTGGCTCAGCCAGGTAGTACGACACGAAGCGATCTCGCATTGGCGGTCTGAACACCGTCGTCAACAGCGAGAAGTTATCGCAGTGCAGAACCAACAACAATGGTTCGCTTCGGCCGATTCCGATCGATACGACCCTATCGACCACTTGGCATTGCAACAAGCCTTGGAAAATTTGGATGTCGATGATCGTGAGATCTTAGTCGCCCACATATGGACTGGACTGACATTTCGACAAATCGCTGAATTAACCGAATTGCCTTTAACGCAAGCGCATCGACGTTACACGGCGGCGATGCAGCGATTGAAACTGGAAATAGACGCTTCAAACCATAGTGCGGCCGCACCTACATAAGAGCCCCGAAGATGACTAACGATCCTGGAAAATCATACTCCGATTTGGATGCATTGAAGAACCGGCTGGGCGCAATCGATCCAATGCCTACGACGGCGTCGCTTGAACGCGTATTCGAACGCATCGAGCCTCCGCCATTGTGCAAGCCAGCTTTAACTTCACCTCAGGCAGTATGGCATTGTCCCACTTGGGCAATCTTTAGTTCAGGCGTTGGATTCGGTGCGATCGCCGCGACGATCGCCTGGATCGCTATGACTGGCTGGATGGCCTCAGCAACACGCGACTCAAAACTCGCTTCAGAAACATCGGTGCTGCAAACTCCTTCAAAATCAGTTGCCGCATCCCCGGTAGCTCCAACGATGAAGATTAAAAACACGGACTCGAAGACGGTGTCGAAGACGAATAGTACCTCGGCAAGCTCGCTTCATTCCGTTGGAAATGATGAGTTCGGAATCGACATGATTCGAGATACATTGAGTGTTATTTCGAAACAGCAGTGGGATCGGCGGCGTCTAGAAGAACGAGGCTTTTCAATTAGTACTCAGTCCTACCGATCCTCCGATCGATCCAAAGTCCCGTATACATCACCATCGACGAGAACCACGCCCCGTCCTCACAACTCTGTATGGGAAATCGGTCGAGGCGACCTTGATGGAATCGAATTATGAGGAAGAACGCTTAACTTCGAGCCCTTGTACCCCTTCGAAGTGCACGAGCCCGGAACTGGAACGATCAAACGAATTCATACTATCCACTGAAACACCTTACCTTCAACATCCGCAATCATGAAGCTCCCTTTTCACCGTCAATCATTCTCATGGCGCTTTGCCGTAATACGCTTAACTACTTGGGGTAGTGGGCTGACATTTGCGATGGCAATCTCAACTTGGGGCTGGTCGCAAGAATCAGCGCCGGGGAAAACGCAAGAAACAACAGCCGGCAAGGAAAGCGACCGCATTGGTTCCTCCGCCACCCTTGAATGGCTTCAAACCAAGCCTTCGCAGCGTCAGGACTCGATGCCGCAATCCCCTTCATCGCAAACTGGTGCAAACGGCATCGCAGCAACAGGTTCGCAAGATAGGATATGTTCGCTCAGTGCTCAACCAACCCCTGCTTTTCAATACCGATTTTGGCCATCTCGCTTCGATTTACGTCCTGGTTCGGCACAGACTCATTTTTACCGTGCAATCCTTCAGAGATCCTTTGTATCCCAAGGCTTGCCCAAAGAAAAAAGCGACGAACTAAATCAACTGCTCGGGCTTGACATGGAAGAGGTTCCTGTGGAGGCCGCTCGAGAATTTGTCGAACGGTTTGAATCTGTGTTTGTCGAACTAGAAGCAATGGCTCAATCGGAAGACAACTCTTGGGATTTGCGATTACGCGATCTACGAGGCAAAGACATTTGGAACTTCCGTTTGGAGGACGTTCAGCAAGCCCGCACTCTTGCCAGGTTCTTGCAGGTGAAGATCGCAGCGCAGATCGCCGAGCGTGATTACGTCGGAGCTACTGATTCAATTCGCGCAGGATTCCGACTAGCTGCTTTTGTAGGGCAAGGTGAATCGATCATCCAAGGACTGGTCGGTGTGGCCATTGAAAACGTGATGCTTTCCGCAGTCGAGTTCGCAATTCGATCCCCCGAGTGTCCAAATTTCTACTGGGCGTTACAAACCCTACCTACTCCTCTCGTACCATTGCGCGATGCAGTAGAGAGCGAATTAGGGATGGTCTTTCTAATGTTTCCCATGCTTAATAAATCCGAAGCGACAACCCTTTCAGATACGGAGCTCATGCAACGCTTGAACCGCTCCATAGGAGACCTTCGATCATTGATGAGTGATAACTCAACGCCAATTGCCGGAGCAGATAGCATCGGCTTAATTCTTACGCTGACTGGCGAAGACGCAAAAACGAAATTGAAGCAAAGCGGCTATGACTCGGCAAAACTGGAGAAACTAACGCCATTGCAAGCGTCTATGGTCAATGCGGGCCGAGAACTGAAAGTGCACAGCGATGAGCTTCTGAAAGGAATCAAGGTACGTGGACCCGAAGGGGATGCGCTGCGAACAAAAGTCCAACTGGACCTTGAACGATGGGCTTCTACGAGAAGCGGTACAGCGGCAGGCTTGATCGGTGGTCTGATCTTCCCTGCGACACAAAACGTCCACGAAGCTCTTGTGCGCATCGAAATGATGCGACAACGCTTGATTGCTGTAGAAGCCCTCCGCGCTTACGCAGCCGCGCATAGCGGACGACTCCCAGAATCTTTATCCGAACTTAGCGATACGCCTGTTGGGGTTGATCCGTTTTCGTCGCAACCATTCGAATATCGCATCGAAGCCAAGGGAGATCGTCAGACCGTTACTTTGTCGTCAAAGGTACCCCAGCGATTTGCAAGTTTGGCAGAAGTCAAGTTTGAGTTCCCTGCGGTGCGGCAGTAGACGATGATCTCAAGATTCATGCACTAAGCGGTGATTCTGCTATCAAGAAACAAGAAATTACAACGACTATTTTCTGGAAGACAAAAAGGATTAATGACATGCGTTTTCAACATTGGATGATCGTTTGGCTCATGGCCAGCGGATGGATACTTGAAGGCTCAAATACGATGCGAGCCTACAGTCAGACGGGATCGGCCAATACTCAAACTGGTCCGGTAACTACTCAAACCGGGCCAGCCCGTGCAGAGAAGCTTCTCAACGGCTCCTCGATCGCAGTAGCTTGGTTAAACCTCGAGACAAGCGACGTGAAGGCTGTTGAAGAACTCTTAAAATTGGCAGGATTGCCGACCGACGATATGCAATGGAAGTTCATCGTTGATTTTCGAGCGAAACTGCGGGAGTCGCAAGCGACGGAAGTCGTCCTCGTGGGGGAGTTTACTTCGCTAATCCAGGGAAAACCGCTGTTTTCTATCACATCGAAGAATCCGAGCGTGACTAAAGCTTTCCTAGACGATGCATTACCCACCGTCGATGGCGTGGCCAAAGTGGTTTTAGGGGATGCAGTTCTTATCGGGCCGCCGGAGCGAATTGCCGCTCTTGCGGAAAACAAATCTGCTAATGCCGATTCAAAGCTTCTTTCAAAACTCAAAGAGTCCACGAGTGATCATGGGATGATCCTGAGCATCCCAAAGAAGTCGCGTGAGGTGCTTAGCGTCTTTCTGCTCAACAACCCCAATCCAAACGAAGCCAAAGAGTACTTACCCATGCTCACCGGCTTCGACAGCTTGCATGTAACGTTTGACGAAACTCGAATGGCGTTGCATTCGGAGATCGAGTTCGAGACCGCGCCCGTCGCTGAAAAGTTTCATAAGATGTTGATCAACATCGCGATGTTCGACGCGAGCTTACCGAAGCAATATCAACCTAGAGCGGAAGAAACCGCCGTGCGATGGGATCTAGAAAGTGTCTCGCAGATCGGACAAGTGCTTCAAGCCACCGGTGGCATTCGTCTTGCACGCGAGCAAGCCAAAGCGATGCAGAGCATGAACAACATGAAGCAGATTGCTTTAGCGCTGCACAACTTTTACTCCGCTTTTGATACATTTCCCCCACAGAGTTTGACATCTAAAGATGGCAAAAAGCTTCTGAGCTGGCGAGTGCTGATACTGCCCTTCATCGAGCAGCAAGCACTCTATGAGCAATTTCATCTCGATGAGCCATGGGATAGTCCACATAATCGAACGCTTATCGACAAGATGCCACAAATCTTTGTCACCCCTGGTCCCGAAGTTGGTAAGACAACTTACCAAGCTTTACTGACCCCCAACAGCACCTTTGGTCGCCCAGGAAAGCCGGTAAAGTTCCCCGATATCACCGATGGGACTAGCGGCACGATTTGGATGGTAGAAGTCGACGTTGCGGATGCGCTGGAGTGGACCAGACCGGACGACTATCAAATCAAGGATGAGGAATCACTAATGAAAATATACAAGCAACGCGATGCCGTACCATTTGGATTTGTTGACGGATCGATCAGAACGATTCCCAAGTCATTGACTTTTGACACACTGAAAAAGCTTCTGAGCATCAACGGAGGAGAAGTCATCGAAGCCCCGACCCCATGATAAGAATTTCAGCCTCAAGCAGAAATAGGGAAACTGAAACCGAGCTTTTGGCATGACAAACTAGGCACTAAACCTCCCAGCGAGTTCCGGCTAGAATGGGAGGTGAGTTTGTTTGCTGGATGGTTGTCCGGGCCCCAGTCTTTACACGCCAGTCTCGATAGGCCAGTCTCAGCACGCCAATCGTTGCTGGCAGGTCGCCGCAGAATCGTACAGGTTCTGCACGACATCCTTTGGAATTGGCATCGGTTTCCCTAATGAGTCGCACTTCTCAAGATTACCTGGATCTTCATCCTTTGTTTCACTCTAAGGATTTAGACGAAACTCGTGCAATCATGGGATCGCATTGGGCTGAGCATAAGGTCAATGTTACCGAGGGAACTACATTTGAGACCACGGTCAATCATGCAGCCATCGGCCCCGCAAGGATGACTTATGTGCGATGCCCTACAAGTTTGGAGGTCTCAAGTTCTCCATTGCGGGATAGCTATATCATTTACTTGATGAAGGCTGGGGAAGCCAAACATGTTCTGGACGGTCGGCTCTCGGTAGCCACGCAACACAGGGCTGTTGTTCAGTGCCCCGGCCAGCAAGTCGAAATGTCGACGACCGCTGCGCGATGCCTTGCGCTCGATTTTCCACGGGAGGTCGTAGAGCGTGGGTTTGCAAGCCGCAACTACTCATTGCCTTATTTTCATCGGCTCGGTCACACAGTTGATCTTGAGTCTCTCTCGGGACTTGCTTTGTGTCGATGGACAGACTGGACAGCATCGGAACTAAACAGATCTGATTCGACATTGGCTTTGACTTCGGCTGCCGATCTAATTGCTCAATCACTGCTGAACTTATTCTTGGATAGTGTTGGCGAAAGCGTGCCCTTGAATCCGGGGAAAGATGGTCAGTTAGGGCGGGTTCGATTCATCGATTTGGAGAATTGGATTCGGGCGAATCTTGAAATGCCGCTTACGGTTGAGACGTTAGCGGAGTTTGCAGGAGTCTCCACGCGTGCTGTGCAGTCCGCCTTTCGGCGATATCGCGGTTGTTCACCCTCGCAGTTTCTTTGCCGCGTAAGGCTTGAGGAGGTTAGAAGGCAATTGGAATCGCCCCAACCGGGCGCTTCGGTAACACAAATTGCAATGAACCACGGGTTCTTTCATCTAGGTCGTTTCTCCAAAGTATATCGCGAGCAATTCGGCGAGAAGCCCAACGACACGCTTCGTAAAGCGATGGGCAACGATTAGGGCCCGATAGCTCGATGACTTCTATCCGCTTGGCGGTTGACGTTCTTGAGTACTTATCCACGACTCGCTTGAAGATATCTCATCTCTAGCACTGACAAGTGCATGAAAGCATCGCATCGCAAAGTGGATAGTCAGCTTCGCTTTGCGGATTTCTTTCGGTTCCTGAAACAGGTAGACTTCGTGGATAATTCCAATTGTGGCGAATGGTGGGGCGTCATCTGCACTCACACTTGCCAATCTATCGTTTCCTTAATGGGGCAAAACCGATGCAGATCGCTTTTAGATGGTACCAAAAGAAATTTGTCGCTGTGACCATGACACTCTCTCTCCTGAGCATGTCCGCGGCAATGGGGCAAACAACTTTCGAAGTCACAAAGAACTACTACGGGACCAACACCGACACGGGTACGCTAGCTTGGGCTATTCATTCGTCGAACACGACGGCTGGAAGGGATACGATTAACATCGCTGCTGGCATGCGCATCGATGTGGGATACACCGCTGAGCTTCCATATGCAGACGGTCAGCAAACTTGGCTAGCCAAATTCACTGATAGTGTTGATGTCAACGGAAACGGTTCATGGCTTGAACTCAATCCGTCTTACATTGCGAGCAATGCCATTCTCCACACGAAAACTAATCCAGAGGGTTACTATGGGAACCATATCCACAATAACGACATCATGATCGAGCGGTCGGTTTCCTTTGCACAACTTGGCGATTCGGGGGCTTCGAATGCGGGTTTAGATGTGAAGATATCGAACTTGAATGCGGACGGCCTAGCGTCGTTTATTCAAGCGAATGAAGGCTCTACGCTGACCGTAGACGGTGGCGACTATGTCAACATGGTTAGTTATTTTGGAACCACCGGAGTTGGACTTGGACGCCCCGTCATTGAAGGTAAACCTGGCACAGTCTTGAATCTTGATGGAGTCAACATCTCCAATCATATTCCTTGGGCAAGCCCTTTGGGTCCTACCCCAAATGTTGAGATTTTCTCCGGTTCGATTGCTGGAAATAACAGCACCTTGAACATGTCCAATAGCCAGATCGACAAATCCCATGCAGTTGGAGCGATCATGTGGGATGGTGGCACCGCCAATATTGTCAGTAGCATCATCAGCGATTCAGGCGGAGTATCTGTCATGGATAGCGACGAGATGGATGGTGTGATGAATGTGTACAACAGCTTGATCTACATGACAGGCGGTGAAACTCTTGAAGGAACTAATCGTCTTCAAGCAGCCTCGAGCGGGGAGATGAACGTCGTAGCATCCACGGTTCTCTTCGATGGATGGCGAATCGATACGGGGAATCCTGACTACGGCAATTTCGACGGAGAAGGTAACGGAATGCCTTTGACTGCAACACTG
>JBJONT010000257.1:0-12353 GCA_046051705.1 Planctomycetota bacterium
CGATGAGACTTGCCGTATTCTTCGGCTTCCAGATGCTGATCGTGAGCTGATCTGCTTCCTAGTGCACCAGCACTTGATTATGACGCACACGGCATTCCGATTTGATCTCACTCAACCCTCGGCCATCGTCAAGTTCACTCAGCAAGTCGGATCGCTTGAACGCCTTCAGCTCCTGACTCTTTTGTCATGTGCTGACCTTGCGGCTGTGGGGCCGGGAGCGCTCAACGATTGGAAACTCAATCTGATTCATCAGCTTTACGATGCAACGGAATCGCAACTGCGATCTGGATTGCAACCTGAGAAGAAATCAAAAGCGCAAGCAACTGCAAGAGATGCTCTGCTCGCTCTGCGAACCGTCACCGAACAACGCGAATCACGATGGGATGAACTTGTAGAAGCCATACCTGCGACCTACTTGTTCCAAGTGAAAACAAAGGACTTGATGGAAGAGCTTCGCAGAATTCGTCTGCTAAGCCCCGAAGCGCCGGTGCAGGTATGGGCGCAGTACCTAGCCGATCGCCATGCCACGGAATACGTGATCGCTTCCCACGATTCTCGCACCGAAGGCTTGTTTCATCGGATCACTGGTGCTCTAGCGAGCGAAGGATTAAGCATCCTCGCCGCGGAAATTCATTCACTTCCAGGAAACATCGCTTGGGATCGCTTTATCGTCGACGATGCAGACTACCAAGGGTCTCCCCCGATGGGACGCATCCAAGATGTTGCGGCGAGTATTCGCAAAGCGATCGAAGCGACAGATCCACAGCCTCCGAAGTTAAGGCGTACATGGAAGTCTCATCAAGCCGATGAGTCTGCTTCTTCACGTCTGCAACCGACCCAAGTGCGTTTCGATAACAGCAGTTCCGATGACTTCACGATCCTTACAGTCTTTGCGTACGATCGTACTGGTTTACTGTACGACATATCCAAAACCCTCTTCGATTATCAAATCGATCTTCAGTACGCCAAGGTAAGCACACACTTGGATCAAGTTGTCGACGTCTTTTATGTCACCGACAAGTCGGGCAGTAAAATCAGTGAGCCCACGCGTCTGTATACCCTGCGACAGACTTTGTTGCGAGCGATCGAGACCCCGGGTTAATCGAAGCTAAGTTAATCGAAGCCAGTATTGTCCTCTTTGGCAGCCGTAACGCATTCTTGGGATTTGAACATGATTCACAGATCGATCGTTGAACTATTGGATGATTCGAGCCAAGGCATTGCGTGCTCGCGCCGCAGTTGGTTGGCCTCCAGCAGCACGCTTGCTGCTGCCTTTGGGTTGCTCCCTGCGTCACATCTCTTCGCTAGTCCCTTGGATTCGACAGCGAAGAGTAAAAAGAAAGTGGCTGCGGTAGTAACCGTTTACCGGAAGATGTCCCATGCGGATGTGCTCGTAGGAAAGATTTTAGAGGGTTGGCAGCAAGACGGTGGGCCTGGTCCTGACCTTGAATTGGTATCACTTTATGTCGATCAGTTCCCAGCGGAGGACATGGCGGTTGAGTTAGCAAAGAAGCACGGCTTTCGTCTCTGCAAGTCGATTCAGGAAGCGTTGACTCTCGGTTCTGATCAGATTGCAGTCGATGGGGTTTTGAGTATCGGTGAGCATGGGGAGTACCCTTGGAACGAGTTCGGGCAGCACCTATACCCTCGAAAAAGGTTTTTTGAAGAGATTACCGATGCGATGCTTAAGTTCGGTCGCGTGGTCCCTCTGTTCAACGACAAGCATCCAGGGCCAGAGTGGAAGGATGCGCTTTGGATGGCTCAGCGCGCGAAAGAGTTAGAGTTGCCGTGGATGGCCGGCTCAAGCTTGACGGTCAGTTACCGATCCCCCGATGTGACGCTCCGTTGGAAAGAAAAGGTTCAAGCGGCCGTTGGTATTGGATATTCCGGACTTGATATCTACGGCATTCATACGTTGGAGTTTCTTCAGGCCATCTTGGAACGGCGGGAAGGAGGCGAGCTTGGAGTCGCCGGCGTTCAAGCGTTTCCGACGAGTCAAATCGAACGATTGATGACCTCGGGAGTGATTCATCCAGAATTGCTCGATAAAGCACTTGGAGCTACTGGGACAAACCGTCAAGAGGTACTCGCGGATCCCCCCAAGGATGGAGCAGCATTTGTAGTTGAGTATATCGATGGACTAAATGTCCCTGTATTAATGCTCCCGGGTAAAGCGAAAGGTATCGGGGCTGCTGTTCTGAGTGCATCTGGGGAGTCCTTCGCCACTCGCGTGGAAGAACGAGAGACGCCTTACTACCCGCACTTCGCTTATCTCTTGAAAGGAATCGAAACGATGATTCACACGGGGAAGCCTGCGTATCCAGTCGAGCGAACGATGCTGACAGCGGGGGTTCTCGACCAGCTACTCGTTTCTCTGCGCGAAGATAGTCGGCGCATTGAGACTCCAGACTTGGGGATCAGATATACTCCAGTAGATTATCCCTATGCCCCCCATTTGAATCTCAACCAATAGGTCTCGCATGAATACAATCTTCAATCTTGGTAAGTTCGCGTTAGCGTTGAGCCTCCTGATTGCCGCTTGTACGATCAATAGCTCTGTCGCGGTAGGGCAAGGATTTCAAGTTGGTTTCGCTGAGATTGATATCACCCCGGACGAGCCTGTGCCTATGTGGGGGTATGGTGATCGCCATGCGACGCTTTCCGAAGGAACCCTTGATCCCCTCAAGTCGACTGCGATTGTAATTCAAGCGGGTAAGCGCAAGCTTGCGATCGTTGGGCTTGATCTTGGGCGCTCACCTCAGGAAGCATCTCTTCAAAAGATTCGCGAAGCCATACGTGAGAAAGGTGGCATCGATGCTTCGTTGATCGCTGGTTCACATACACACCACGGCCCGGTGCTAGAACTCTTCGATGAACCTGGGCGTGGGCGAGGAAGGTACGATGCTGCGATTCGATATAACAAGCGATTAGAAGACGCGATTGTGGAAGCTATCCTCAAGGCCGATGCTGCTAAGCAACCCTCTACCATGGGGACCGGGCACCGAGAGCTCGAAGGATTCAATCGAAACCGACATTCAAAAATCGATCCCGTACCGGTCGATACCCGCTTGGGGATAATCCGATTTGACTCCCTATCAACCGGTCAGAACATCGCGACACTTGTAAGCTTCACAGGACACCCAACCAACATCTCGTCGCAGACACGCAAGTTCTCATCGGACTATGTCGGAGCTATGCGGACTACCGTTTCCGAACAAACGAAGGGTGGAGTTGTGTTCATGCAGGGAGCGTCGGGAGACATCTCGGTGAACCGCGGCCCCCACGGAGATTACTTGGGATACGGCGCAGCGCTTGGTCGAGAAGTGCTAAAAGTCTTTGATTCGATCGAGCCAAAGAAAATTGAAAAGCCAAGCCTGCGTGTCAAGGAAGAGCGATTCACGTTTGAATCGCGTACCGATTTTCGAAACCCAGTGGTTCAAGGGATCTACTCGGTGGCTTTTTTCCCTGAGCTGGTTGCAAACTTCGTCGAAGAATACCAAGAAGGAATTCGACCAAGATTGACGGTGGCGGTGCTGAATAAGGAGGTCGCGCTCGTCGGGGCCAGCGGAGAATTTTTCTGTCAGCACGCGCTTCGCTTACGCGATCGAGCTCGTTTCGAATCTCTTTTTTTCTTCGGCTACTGCAATGGATACCACCAATATTTTCCGACCATTGAAGCGGTGGCAGAAGGTGGCTATGGTGCGGATGCCCAAGTCGCTCCGGCCCAGATCGGCGCTGGTGAGACTCTTATGAACCAAGCGTTAATGTGGCTTTACCAGATTAGATAAAGCACCGATCGATGTTCCCTATGATCAAGCAGTTGAAAGTCGGCTGACTAGCACTTGCATGCGGCAATTTAACGGGGCATAAAACGGCATGCTACCGGCGGAGAAACAGCGACTCGATCGATTCTGCAAGCGTAGCTTTGGGCTCCGGGACGTCTTGTCCGGCAAGATACCCTCGCCAAGCATCGATGTCGCCACCATACCTTTTGCCTGTCATCTGCTCTAGAGCTTGGGAAGCTTGAAAACGCATTGCGATATTGCGGTCGTCGAGTTGCTTGCCTAAGAACTCGCGAACTTGTGGAGTGTCGTGGCTTCCAAGGGCCCGTGTTGCGCTCAGCCGCACATTGTTGTTCGAATCCGATGATGCCATCGCCAGCAACGTCGCAGTTGAGACACCGTCTTTGCTTCCAGCCCCAGCATTACCGTTCGCATCTTTACCACCTGCTAGTGCCGAGACAACAGCAAGCCTAACCTTGTCGTTCTTGTCCTTCGATAACTGGCTTAAAATCGTTACCGACTCAGGTTCTTGATGTACTTCTGCAAGTGTCAGCACGGCTTCGCGTCGCAGTTCAGGGCTAGTTTCTGTTTTGACGATTTCACCCAGTTTTCCAATCCAATAGGCTTGGTCTTCTTCAGGCATCGTGCGAATTTGGCTTCGAAGCAACCGCATTTCCTCAACACGTTGGGAAAACACGACCGTTTTCTCTCGATCTTGCTTCCATTGTCGCTGAATATACGGATTGATTTTCTTTAGTTGGAAAAACGGCCCATCGGTACACCCCACGCAGAAGGTGCATGCCCAGGCAATTGCCAAGTAAACGAGCCTGTTATTCGATGAAGCCATGAGATCGTTGGCGGTACAAAAGGATGCCAGCAAAACCTAGCTCCAGCAAACGCATTTGTTGGAACCAAGTTCGAAAACACTTATCTCTTCGTGAATAACAAATCGACGTGGGGGACGTCCAGGGCAATTCGGGAAGATGCGTTCGGAAATGCAAGCAATGCCAGGACTGAGGGGGCTTAAAGAGTATGCGAACGAAGTGAGTCGTACCCTCGGAATGCCATGCTTATTGTGTGAAGATGCTTAGCCAAATGTGTGATGAGAGAGTGTTTTGTAGAGCGTTTGAGAAAGCGTTACTGTGGTGCAATGAATTGCGTTTGCCGAATAGCGATGGTCGGATCGAGTCGTCTAAGGAATGGTTCGAGCAATCGGATGTTGTTGTGTAGCTCTGCTTCAGATTGGTTGGCTGAGACGCAGTTCATGATGACCGAATCGACCGTCAAACCCATATCCAAGGCTACTTGAACGGTCGAGAGGACTTGGTGGACGCATCCGAGGCGGTTAGCTGCCACGAGGATCAGCGGGTAGTTGAATTGTTTCGCAAGATCGGCGTTAGTAAGCGACCAGGTGATAGGGGACAGCAGTCCACCGGCTCCCTCGACAAGAAGCCAGTCGCAGAATTCATGTAATGAGAACGCACCGTGGTACAAAAGGGCTTCGTCGATCGTCTCATTAGCGATTTCTGCTGCGATCGGAGGTGCATATGCGGGTAGCAGGGCTTGAGGATTGATTCGCTCGATTGGAATGCTTCCTCCTAGTGCAGCGTGCAACCGCGAGGCATCGCTTCGGGCATCTTCTCGGGGGTAGCCGCTTGCGATCGGCTTATATGCTCCGACGCGTCTGCCTTGATGTTGCAAAGCCTTCAGTGTTTCACAGATGAAGTGGGTTTTACCCACATCGGTATCTGTTCCACATACGAAACGACCCTCGGGCAACGATGGGTCGTTGATCTGGGGTAAGTCACGAAATCCGTGCCAAGTCATTCGTTGGCCTCCTCCGCGATGATGGCGATATGTTTAACCCCAACCTTAGTTAGTAAAACCCAGTTTATCTTCTCTGACTTCTCTTCGACGATTAGGTCTTTCTGAAGCTTCACTAAATCGATGTCGATGTTGCGGCTTTTCAATTCCCAACGCTTCACGCAAGCCGAACGGGAGTAAGCTTTGAGTTTCTTCTTATCGAGAGGCAATTGATCGATGACCCGAAACCATCGAAGCATAGGATGGGGTACTCGAGTGTTCGCATGATAGTATCCAAAAGAGTTCCCCAGAAGTCTGACCTGCAATCGTCTTGCAAGCGCGACCGAGCAGTGTGCCGCTCTTACTGCGGGGTCTTGATCGGCTACGAATTGCCCAAGTGTTAAGCTTACAAGGTCGGAATCGATCGGTTGGCTACCAACGTTTTGCGAAGGGGAAAACCACTGGTCTGCTGGAGTGGAGTTCGATGTTGCGGTGCACTCTTGTTCGCTGAAGACTTCGTGACACCAAGGAGCATTTGACCGTTGCACGCTTACAATTCGCTTCCCTTCTTGCCAACGCGGGATTCGCCAATACAAGCGTTGTTGACGCACGGAACCGTCGCGCGAGAGCCATCGCCGGGCGGTTGGTGCTCCGCATTTGCCCCATTCGAAAGCTTCATTAGTTTGAAAACCGGGTGCTACTTTGATCGATGCTCCTCGGCACTTGGCGACCCCTTCGGCGATCACTTGCCAACTGGGCTGCATGTCGTAAAGGTGCGTATGACGTTCCCCGTCCGCCCGCCGATCCGGATCCATATGCAACCAAACATCGCTTGGTAATGAAACGTCTTCAAAGAGGCTATTGCGCAGCTGCAATGAAGCAGCGTTGTGTTTCGCATTTAGCGATGCAAGCACACATGCCAACTGGGAGGCATCAACGGCGATGATGGCCCTGTTGGTTGTTGTTTTTGAAATCGCAGGCAGTGTTCTATCGTCGTGCGCGTCTGCTGGTTGCTTGGCCAGTGCAATTGCATCCACCCCTGCCCCGCAGCAAACGTCAAAGATGGTTTCCTCGCCTTGGAAATCCTTGGCCGTCTCTTCCGCTGTCCATTCGTCGGATGCTTGCTCGAATAGCCGTTGCGTCCAAAACCATCGCTCGGGAAACCGTACTTTGCGTTTGCCGGATCCCATCGCGAAGTTTAATTGCTGTTCAAGAAGCTGGCGATGACTCTGAGGTAATCGCCGCAGGGAAGCTAGCGAGGTTGGAATTTTGCTTCCTGATTGTCGCAATTCTGACCACAGAAATGACCAAGCCTCGGTCGCTTCGACCGAGGCTAGCCATTGATAGTCAGAATCACTGATCACAGTATTGCTACTCGCCTGAACTTACTCGTCGAATGTGGGTGCATCCGACGGAGGATTTGCAGGAGTTTCCGAAGCTGGTTTTTGCCCGGAGATCAGATCCTCAAGCGAGGGGCGTGGCGCATCGCTGAGCAGCGGGAAGCTTTGTTCAGTAGCTGCTGCACCGCGATTGACCAAGTCCTCAAGAGCTTCCTTGCGGTAGGAGACTTCGGAGTCTTGGAAGACGCGGAAGCCGGTACCAGCAGGAATCAAGTGACCGAGGATGACGTTTTCCTTCAATCCGACGAGTCGGTCGACCTTTCCGGCCAACGCTGCTTCGGTCAAAACCTTGGTGGTTTCTTGGAAGCTTGCTGCCGAAATAAAGCTATTGCTTTGTACGGATGCCTTGGTGATACCGAGCAACTGGACTTCAGCATGCGCGGGCTTGGGCTTCTTGCCCTTTGCACCCTTGCCTCCGAGACCTTCGCACTGAGCGTTTGCAGTATCGAATTCGTCCTTAGCGACGATCTGGCCCAGAGCGAACTGCGTGTCACCTGGATCGGTGACCTTCATGCACTTGGCGATGTGATCGTTGTGTCGTTTGAATTCGTATCGGTCCATCACTAAGCCGGCGAGGAGAGTGGTATCACCAGGGTTGGTGATCTTCACTTTTCGCAACATTCGCGCGATGATGATCTCAACGTGCTTGTCGTTGATTTCCACCCGTTGCGAACGATAGACTTGTTGGATTTCATGCAACAAGTATTGCTGTACGGCTTCTTCTCCGCTGACGCGAAGAATATCGTGCGGAACCAATGGCCCTTCAACGAGAGCTTGACCAGCCTTCACGGTGTCACCGGAGTGAACCAAGAAGCGTTTGCCCGGTGGTACTAAGTGTTCTACTTCCTCACCGCTATCGCTCTTCACGAGAATCGATCGCTTACCTCGCTTACGATCCTTCGAGATTTCTACAAGACCATCGATTTCGGCAACAACTGCCGGATCCTTTGGCTTGCGAGCTTCGAAGATTTCTGTAACACGAGGCAGACCCCCGGTGATGTCTTTAACTCCGGTTGCTTCGCGAGGCATTTCAGCCAATTCGGTACCGGCGTTGACTTTCTTACCTTCAGCAACGTTGATAACGGCCTTATCAGGTAGATAGTGAACGTCGACTGCCTTGCCTTCGGCATCTTCAAGAACGATCTGCGGATGGAACTTACCGCGTGAGTCCATGATACGACGACGAATGTTACCGCTTGGGTCCTTCTCGACCTTGAGGGTTTCCCCTTCGACGATGTCAACGAAGCTAACCTTACCGCCAACGGTTGCAAGAATTGGAATCTTGTGAGGGTTCCATTCGCAAAGGACTTGGCCCTTCGGAATCTCTGCGTTTTCCGATACGAGCAATCGAGCACCTACAGGAATCTCGTATCGTTCAAGTTCTCGACCGCGATTATCGACGACGGCGATTTCGCAATTACGGGTCAGAACAACATCCTGGCCGTCATCATTGCGAACGAATCGCATCTTGATGAACTTGATCAAACCAGCCTTCTTCGATTTGATGTCGCTCTCTTCAACCGTTGTACCTGCCGCACCACCGATGTGGAACGTACGCATGGTCAACTGGGTACCTGGTTCACCGATACTTTGTGCAGCGATGATACCGACAGCCATACCTTCTTCGACCATCGAGCCGGTGCTCATATCCATCCCGTAACACGATCGGCAAATACCCAAAGGAGCATCGCACGTCATTGGTGAACGGACTTGGATCTTCTCGAGGCCCATCTCTTCGATGCGCCTTGCGACGTTTCGCGTGATCATTTGATTTTCTTCGACAATTGTCTCTGAGGAAATCAAATTGACGATGTTTTGTCGGCTTACGCGACCGGCGATAGATTCGGTCAAGCGAACTTCGACCTTCTCACCACGGTAAATAACTCCCTTGGTAATACCCTTGGTTGTTCCGCAGTCATGCATCGTGATAACTACGTTTTGTGCGACGTCAGCGAGCTTACGGGTCAAGTATCCCGAGTCAGCGGTTTTCAACGCCGTATCCGCCAGACCCTTTCGGGCACCGTGCGTGGAGCTGAAGTACTCGAGAACCGAAAGTCCTTCGCGGAAGTTCGACTTGATCGGGGTTTCGATGATTTCACCGGTTGGCTTGGCCATCAACCCGCGCATACCTGCGAGCTGTCGAATTTGTTCGATACCACCCCGTGCACCGGAGGACGCCATCAAGAACACTGGATTGACATACCAGTTGCCTCGGTGCTGGTCAGTTTCCATCGCAGCAAGCATGTCCTTGGTAATCGCTTCACGAGCAGCGGTCCAAGCATCAAGCACTTGGTTGTATCGCTCTTGAGCGGTCATAACCCCCTTGAGGTAGTTCTTTTGGAACGTCATGACCTTCTTGTCGGCTTCCGAAATGTGTTTGGATTTCGATTCCGGAGTTACAAGGTCGTCAGCACCGAAGGACAAGCCAGAGTGGGTCGATTCGCGGAACCCTAATTGGTTCATGTCATCGAGGAGCTTGATCGTTGCACGACGGCCAAGCAACTGATAGCAGTCGCTGATGACGGATGCCAAGTCGCTGGACTTGAGCGATTGGTTGTAGAAGTCCATCCCTTCTGACAGGATGGAATTGAACAAAATCCGGCCGTAGGTCGTTTCGATCAATTGCCCGCCAGGAGCATCAGCAGGATCAGTCTTGAGCTTGCGTCCCTTTGGCAATCGGACTTTGATCTTGGCGTGCAAAGCGATCTTGCCAACGCTGTACGCATAATCGGCTTCCATCGGATTCGCGAAGATCATTCCTTCGCCAAGCTGATCGGCTAGCATCACAGTGATGTAGTTACAACCCATCACCGTGTCCTGCGAAGGACTCATGATCGGCTTACCGTTGCTTGGTGCGAAGATGTTGTGCGTGCTCATCATCAGGGTGTGAGCTTCGACCTGTGCTTCGATGGAGAGTGGCAAGTGAACTGCCATCTGGTCACCGTCGAAGTCAGCATTGAAGCCTTTGCAAGCCAGAGGGTGCAAGTGAATTGCATTGCCTTCGACAAGGGTTGGCTCGAACGCTTGGATACCCATTCGGTGAAGGGTCGGAGCACGGTTGAGCAACACTGGGTGGTTGCGGATGACTTGTTCGAGGATATCCCAAACTTCGTCGTCCTTTCGCTCGAGCATCTTCTTCGCTGACTTGATGGTATCGGCATGCCCCAAGTCTTTGAGTTTGCGAATGATGAACGGCTGATAAAGTTCAAGAGCGATCTTCTTCGGCAAACCGCATTGATGCAATCGCAGGCGAGGTCCGACCACGATAACCGATCGAGCGGAGTAATCGACACGCTTACCGAGCAAGTTTTCTCGGAATCGTCCTTGCTTACCTTTGATCATGTCTGTCAAAGACTTAAGTGGTCGGTTGGAGCTGCCGAGCACAGGTCGCTTGCATCGACCGTTATCGAACAGCGCATCGACCGATTGTTGCAACATCCGCTTTTCGTTGCGGATGATGACTTCTGGTGCATTCAAGTCGACCAGCTTGCGAAGACGATTGTTTCGGTTGATGATTCGACGATACAAGTCGTTCAAGTCGGAGGTTGCAAAGTTTCCGCTATCGAGCAGAACCAATGGACGTAAGTCGGGAGGAATGACTGGAATAACGTCAAGGATCATCCATTCTGGACGGTTTTCACTATCGCGAATCGATTCGACCAACTTGAGTCGGTTGATCAATTCCTTCTTGCGTTGCTTGCTGCTCGTCTCATGCAATTCCGTACGGAGTTCTTCCGAGAGCTTGATCAAGTCAAGGTTTTGAAGCAGCTTGCGAACTGCTTCTGCACCCATGTCTGCTTCGAAGGCATCGCCGAATTCGGCTCGTTTGGCGCGATACTCTTCTTCGGTCAAAAGCTGATACGCTTCGAGGTCCGTTGTTCCTGGATTGATCACAACGTAGTCTTGGAAGTAAATCACTTTTTCCAAGCTGGTGGTTTTCATTTCAAGCAGGTTGCCGAGTCGGCTTGGCATCGCTTTGAAAAACCAAATGTGAGCTACTGGCGCTGCGAGTTCAATGTGACCCATTCGCTTGCGGCGAACGCGTGAGTGGGTGACTTTAACACCGCATCGATCGCAAATCATCCCTTTGTATTTCATGCCACGGTACTTACCGCAAGCGCACTCCCAGTCCTTCTCTGGACCAAAAATCCTTTCACAGAAAAGGCCGTCTTTTTCAGGACGATAAGTACGGTAGTTGATGGTCTCTGGTTTTTTGACTTCACCGAACGACCAAGACCGGATGTCTTGTGGCCGTGCCAACGAAATCTTGACGGAGGTGTAATCGTTTACTCGATCGTATGTGGCTTCGGAAACAGTGGCCATGTTCGAGTTACTCCTGAGGGTCGCTAAAAGGGTGATTCGTTATTTGGGTTCCGTAAAGTCCGAGATGCGTTTCATGGGTGAATCGCAACGATTACGTTCTTTAACGGTTGGTTGTCGGAGGATCGATTTTTCGATGGTGAGGAATTCGTAGGTCGCTTGTGTGTACTTCGTTCGCGACACACAAGCGACAAGGGCAAAGTTCAGCAAGCTGAAATTACAAACGACGCTTTTCGAGTCGCATGTTCAAAGCCAAGCCGCGAATTTCGTTGGTCAAAACATCGAAGCTGGCTGGTGTGCCTGATTCGAGGGTGTTCTCTCCCTTGACCATCGATTCGTAAATCTTGGTTCGGCCTTCGACGTCGTCGCTCTTGACGGTAAGCAATTCTTGGAGGATGTAAGCCGCTCCGTATGCTTCCAGAGCCCAGACTTCCATTTCCCCGAAGCGTTGTCCACCGAACCGTGCTTTTCCACCGAGCGGTTGCTGGGTGATAAGGGAGTAAGGACCGGTGCTTCGTGCGTGGACTTTGTCGTCGACCAAGTGGTGAAGCTTGAGCATGTACAAGTAACCAACGGTGGTTTCTTGTTCCATTCGCTCACCCGTACGACCATCAAAAAGTCGTACCTTGCCGTGCCGCGGTAGCCCTGCTGCTTCCAACGCGTCGTTGATATCTCCTTCGGTCGCTCCATCGAAGACCGGCGTGATGGCTTGGAATCCGGAGTTCGCTCCTGCCCAACCCAAGTGGGTCTCGAGAATCTGACCTACGTTCATCCGGCTAGGAACCCCAAGCGGATTTAGCATGATTTGCAACGGTGTGCCATCGGGCAGGAATGGCATGTCTTCCACTGGCAAAATCTTGGAGATGACCCCCTTGTTGCCGTGTCGACCTGCCATCTTATCGCCGATGCTGATGACCCGCTTGGTCGCAATGTAGACCTTGACCATCTGCAACACGCCGCTGCGAAGTTCATCGCCGCGTTTCATGCTGTTGAGTCGACGATCGCGAAGATCCAAAGCTTCTTCAACCGCTGGCCAAAGGTTCTTGTG
>JBJONT010000258.1:0-16392 GCA_046051705.1 Planctomycetota bacterium
GACGGCGAACAAGCTCATCATTCGAAAGCCCGATATCTTCGAATGGAACTGAGATTTCTGTAAAAAGCCCCCGCATGTTTCGCTCCTTGGAATATCCACCGGCATCCGAGAGTCACCAGAAATGAATGTACGAAAGCACCCTCTGATGGTATGCCGGATGCGCCCGTCCGTCCACCGCGACCTAGACTCTCTCGCTCACCCTCGTTCGGCACGGTACTTCAAACAACATTCGAACTACCACTTCGAACAAAGATCTCTCACATTGCGTCCGAAAAAATATCGAACGAAAATCAAGGTTTAACAGGCAATGCAGGCACAACACTTCGCTCCGCCCGCGTGAACTGCAAAACAAACTTCTTCAATGCCATATCCGACTTCGGATCGATCTCCATGGTACTTACCAAACTATTGATCAATTTCGATTTCACATGAGGGAAATCCTCTTCTGCTGGCTCTTTACCCCATCGATGCGGGACAACGTCTAAGCAAACGAAAGCAAGTAGATCCATCCGAAGCCCCCCTGCTCCGTCTTGATGCACATAGCAAAAATTCAAGCGGTTGACGTGCTCCCTGAGCACCTTCGAGTCCACGACCTTTGTTGTGACACTCATCTTATCAGGGCTCGAACCCTCCACCGTTTGGGCGATTACCACACGATCATCTTTGGTATCGGCAACAAGAACGAATTCGTGGGATTTTGGCTTCAAACGCTTCTCATACCGCTCCGTGCCACTGATCACAATAAAAATGGCAGTACGATCGGAATCATTGATGAAACACATCTCCGATGCAAGCAACTGAAAAGCGGGACAAAAGAGGAACAGAGAAGCGAATGCGGTAACTAAACGAAACATATACTCCCCACCTTGAGTCCGTGTTGATTCCATGAGACTACCATGTTTACCTTACGCTCTACCGCGCACACTCCAACGATCGTTATTCATTGTGCAGGTAAACAAACGAGCTACTTACCCTTGATAAGCATAGCAGTAACTCTTCCGGTTGTGCTTTCGTTTGAATTCGGATCCGAAGGATTTCTCCCAATGGGTACTTCGACGTCTGCTTGAGCTGTAAAAGTCGTCTCGATTTTTTCAGTCTTCACACGACTAGTATCTGATTTGATTTTTCGTTCGTAAACCAACTTGACGGATGAAGATTCCTGAGTGTCGTCGCGAATACTCCCCGATACGAGGGATACAAAGTTCCCTCCCTTTGTCTCTTTGGAAAATTCGCCATTGCTCCCCACCAACACATCCACTACTCCCCCGGCATCTGGGTCGGTGATCCTTATCGTCGAGACGCTTGTTCGGGGGGAACACCCACTAAACAATAGCAGCGTAATTGCAAAGAAGAAACCAGCAAAAGTTTTCATAGGTTCACACCAACGTCGATTCAAACGTTTCAAAAAGGAAAAGAGCATGCAAAGGTAACTGGTAATCATTGATTCGATTCGCTCCAGCCAATATTGGACCGAATCAGTATTTTTTGGTATCTCTATTGAGCTTTAGGGTGAACTACACCGAGACGGTCTTCGATCGCGATTCCCGGCAACGCCCGCTGCACCTCGCGCCATCGATTCTCATCGATTGAAAACGCCGACCATAACTTCACAAGTTTGAGTTGCGGCTGCTGACCAAGCCATTCCAGTACACGCGGTGTCACGCGATTCTCATCAATACATATCTCGACCAACTTGGGCAGCACAGGAAACTCGAAGCGAGCCTTTTCCAAGTCGATGTCTCTCAAGCAAAGGATTTCAAGATTACGAAATCGACCAAGAAATCGATAGTCTTTGTCAGTAACAGAGTAACCTGGGAATAGCGACATGCTTCGAACGTTATCGGCAGGAGCCTTCGCCACGATAGCAAGGCTACTGCTACCCGACTGCCAATGGTCTAGTGTCGTCATGTAAGGAAAGCTCTTTAGGCACTCAACACATTTTGCAGGATCCTTGAACCAACTTAACCCTTGATCTGCAAATTCGACTTTGCGCACCCGCCACCCAAGCGGAACCGGCTCCGCCCCTGCTACACGGACTTGGAGGAACCGACTATTGTCTGTCAGTTTCCTCAGCCAAGCTGGCGCCGCGTCGACAAACTTGAAACGACATGCTTGCGGTTCAACGAGTAGCTCACGAGCTTTCGCCTCCCGATGAATTTGGCGAACCGATTCTGTCACCAAACCAACGGTCACTGCAACAGCTACAAAGGTCAATAACAGCTCCGGGATCGAGAACTGCCAGAACGAAGCCCGCTTACGTCGACGGCGTTCAAAGAAAAAACCAACTCCAAAAAGAATACCAAAACAGACCAACGCGTTTAACAGTCCCCCTATCCAATTCGGCGCAAGCAATCCTTTCCAAAATGTCCAGTTCTCAACATTGGTCCAGTAGCGACCACCAGGGATGGGTAGCAGCGGAAGTGGATTGCCTTGATTACGAAACAACTCCAAGCGTTGTTGAACTTGCTCGCGTCCCTCCCCCTCTGAATTTGGCTTGGGTACGAAACGGTGCAAATGAACCCATGGCCAGCCATGGGCTTGGAGTCGAAAGTCGCGAGCATAATAGCGATCGTCAATTTCACCTGGAATCGTGATCACCAACAGCGCAAACGCAGCCCCAGCAACCATCAACCAAGTACTGAGGTGGAGTGCGTTAGTACTATGCATCATCAAGTCCCCTTTGACGCCGCCTCATTCTTTCAAGCATCTCTTCATTTCGAGTCTTAGCTTGATCAAGCTTCGTTTTATCCAAAATCGCCCAACCAATTTCCGGACGGAGAGCAAGGCTATCGGGATCCTGACGGATTCCAACAAGCCCACCTACGAACTCCATCTCAAACATTGAGCTCATATACTCCCATTGGAAAGGTACCTTGGCAGGCAAATGCGGAAACCTACTCATGCCCGGCCCACGACCACGACTGGGGGCATGGACCATCCACTCATTAAAGCAAAGCGAACCCGTGTTCTCAGAAATGAATGAATCCGAAGATTCAGTGTTAAGGTACGGAAACATTTTCAAAATCCATCCACTTACATGCGGGCCGGCTCCACTACCTCGAGCACCGTTCCACTTGTAAATAGAATCCCAAAAGTCTCGATCAATTCGACCTTTGGCGGCGGCGACGAACTGGTCAAGGATTGGTTGCAACTCCGTGACCCACCACCCCAGATCGAATCGGCTCCAGCCTTGTACTTTATTTTTGAGTAGTATCCAATCATCTAACGAACCTTCCAATACGATCTGTGGAATGCCGCACCTGGTAAACACGAAATATTCAAAGTACGACTGCATTGCGTCGAGCAATACAACTTCCGAGGCAGCCCGTTCTACCTGCCCAGTAGTCGAGTAATCTGCGACGATCAACCCATGGGCTTCGCCGATATGCTCTTTGATCTGTGTCGAGAAACTGGCAAATACCTCAGACCAAGGGTTCTCTGGCGAACCTTTCACGAAATCATCACGGCGCGCTATAAGCTTCAATTTCCCATCGTGTGTGACAAATTGCCGACGAAGCCGCTCTGCGTTTAGGTTAATGTGGTTCGCAAGTCCTTGCGTGAGCGTCAGCCAGATGATATCAGGAGAGAGGCATAGGGGCCGATGATCTGCGAAAGCGTAGTGCAAGGCTCCAAGGAGTGGGTTACAGGAAACCCCAACAAGCTTTCCATGATACTGGGAACATGACTCTACAAATCCTAGCGGAGGGCCTTCGAAGAAGGATTGACGGTTACCTACGAATTTTCCAGGTCCCAGAGCATGGTCTTTTAAAAGATATTCTACAACCCTCGGGTAGGAATCCTCGTGCAACGGATCAGTCGCTTGCTTCACATCCGCCACCCTGAATTCCCGCAGACCGGTGTCCAAAGCCATAGCATGCTCCTTATTAAGCAAACCGCCTTTTTATAGGCCATTCGCTTGATTGGGATCGTACGAATTCATGAGCTGGAAAGTCATTTAATACGATCCATTACTCATACAAGTTAAACATCGGTGCGAGATGATAACTGTCCATCACAAAACGCACAAATTCGCGAATCTAATGCACTCAGCACTAGATTAAGTTTCTGCATACATGGATTTTCCTGCATAATACCGTGCTTTTTGCCCGGTCACCCTTCCACAGGGCACAGCCCGTCGAAACCCGAACCATAAGGGAGGCACCCGAAGTACTACACTTACCACCTAATACTCCTACCATCACATTACCCACTCCCGATTCAAGCGCACTACTAGTCCGATGTTACGCATGGTAGTGACGATCACTATGCTGCTGCCTCGTTAACACTTCGGGTTACTAGGCTACGCTACACTTCGGGTTACGGGCTCGAAAGATAGCGGTTGGGAACATTCGTTAGCGGAGGAACAACTCTACCCGAGGCCTTCAGTAGCTCAACGACGTTGGCGAAGCAATCCTCCTCATCGCGCTGGAATTGGCGTAGTAAACCGAACTGCGCATAAGTGATTGGTGTGAGGTCAAAGCAAGTTGTTTCCCACTCAAAACCCTTGCCCCACGTGATCCCAGCCAACTTCACGTCCGCTCGAGCACCCGCCGCCAATAGAAGGTGCATTACGGGTGCCGACCGATTTGCATTGGAATTAACAGTATGGAACAGGGGCGTGTGTCCGTTCAAACCAAATTCGTCGGTCGCCGCTCGCGCATCTACATCAGCTCCAAATTCGATCAGCTTCGCCGCCGCTGCTAGGTGCCCGTACTCGGCTGCCACATGCAGCAACGAAGCTCCAACCAATGGAGTAAATGCGCAGGTCAGCGTGGTCCTGTGGTTCAACAATGTGCTATCTGCAAGCACCGCCGCCTCGATCGCAACCGGATCGTTCAATAGCACTGGCGCAATCTTCGGGTCGTCAAGCACCGCGCCTCGTTCAAGAAGCAATCGAAGACAAGCCGGAAAATTATCCGACCTGAAGTACATCTCGATGAAGTGATTGACAGGGGACTTCCCATGGATCAGACCACTCAAATCAAAGCCTGCTTCAAGAATAGAGCTGATGCGCTGAACCGAGTGCGATTCAAAAGCGGCCAGCAATTCATCGACATCGTTCATTAGTCACCCACCCACCATTTTCTCGACTCGAAAAAATAACCGTGCATTCAGTCGAAGCGAACGGCATTGATTTTAAAACTACACCATCTCCCGCACCCTTGAATGCAAAGGTGCGATATTTGACATTCTACGATCTCAGCTTGCACCTGCAGCAACCAATGCGGAAATTACAGACTTGTGCCTTCTATTTCGCGCGTGCTGCAGCGGCGTGCGTCCCTGATGCGACTTCGAGTGAACATCCCAACCTTTCTTGATCAACTTTTCGACAATTCGAAGATGGCCTTCGCTGGCCGCAACGCCAAGTGCTTCGGGCTGATGTCGAGGATCTGCCCCTTTTTCAAGGAACAGGGTGGCGACGTCTTTATGATTGCGCAATAACGCACAGGTCAATGGACCATGTCCGTGACGGTCGCGATGATTCACATTTGCGCCGGCGCGAATCAATAACTTAGCCACATCCGCACGCCCATGAAAAGCCGCAATGTGCAACGCTGTGCCACCCATTCGATTGGCCATACAAGCATCAGCACCAAATTTGAGAAGGCTTCGGCAAATTTGGAGATCGATTGAACCTGCGGCGGCTTCACGAAGCACAAAATCACCGTCTACAGTTACAAGATTCGGGTCCGCTCCGGATTTGAGTAGGAATTTCACTGCTGATGCGTGATTTTTGCGAACGGCGTACAACAGAGAAGACTGCCGAAATTCATTTGTTTCATTAATGTTTTCCCCAAGCGAAACCAAAAGCCGAAGCATAGGTAAGTACCCTTGTTCGGCTGCGAGCATCAGTGGCGTCTCCCTCGCAGGACGGTTCTTCCGTTGGGGCAAGCGGACATTGACGCTCGTGGCCCCTTGCAGTTGAGCGCGGACAGCTTTGATATCTCCGCTCAAAAGGGAATCGACGAGCAAAACTAACTCCGAACGTTTCAGCTTTCCCATTTGACTTCGGATTCACATTCTCTAATTAACAACTGCGAGTAACAAGCCGCCGCTCACCGAAAGGGCCTGTCTTGCGATTACACAACGGTCGAATCAAGTGTCGTAGTCGCCGTCCCACGGTGGATAGAACGCCATATAATTTCCCGGCTCCGCTATCACGTTCCATTCTTCATCGTCTTCTTCCGGAGCCTGGGTGATGAGGCCAAAAGTGACACCATTCCATTCGTGCTCAAACGGGGAGACCTTTATGTCGCAGAACTTCGTGTCGCCAAGCTCTTCTAGCAACTCTTTTTGCAACATGCTTACCCTATCGTCATCCGTCAATGCATTGCCGGGTAGCACGTCTGATTCCCGTGTACCTAAATCATGAATTATCGCATCAAGAAAGTTACCACCTTTGTCGAACAGGTACCGCGCTACGAAGTCACGTCCACCTGGAACGAATGGTTGAGTGATGAAAAATTGTCGACCATCTTTCGTCTTGCCGACCAAGCTAGCGTAGTAATCATCGTGATTGATCCGAATTTTTTTTGGCGGTTTACTCATAGCACGCTCTGCTTATTTGCTTTGGTGTAGCCGGATAACTTGAACTAAGACGGATCACCCTAAGCCATGAAGGCCGCACCAACACAGCCTATCAACGAGAGTGTAATTGACCCGCAGACCAATGATGCAGACCAATGGTATCAAGCACTTGCAAAGCGATCAATCAAGGGATGGAAGGTTCTGTTGCTTTAATATGTTTCCACCAAGTTGATCGTCGACTTCGGTACGAATCTTGGTTCGTCCATACGGCCCTTGGTCAGCTAGATTGATCGTCCGAGTCCTAACCGATTTTTGTATTTGTGCATCATACTCACGGAGTTGTTTCGGATCGTGACCGACCTCTCCGGAGATCTCATGCCGTACCCTACGAACCTCTTCAGCTATTGGTGACGTTGTCATCGTCCTACGCTCCCCCAAGTAATTCGATTGGAGTGACTATTTCTGGAACCTATAGCCCAGGTATACTATTGATTCGAAAAACCTTCCCAATTTGTATGCATTTGCGAAACACTCGCTGTTGTGCCTCTTTGGCAACGAGTACCCCAGCCTGCCCTTCGTATCGCTAATTACTCGCCGCCAATCACTCGGAAGGAACCGAATGAATTCCGAATCACCCAACTTCCCCGATGCCTCGCTTACAGTGCCTGATCAAGCCAACGCAAACGCTCGGACCGCTAGCAACACTCCGTCAGCCACGTCCGAATCCAACGGTGTGGCGACCAGCTTGATTGACTCTCCTGATGTTGTGCTTGTCGGCAGTGGGATCATGTCGTCGACCGTGGCAACGATGCTAAAACGACTTGATCCGCGACTGCGAATCCAGATGGTCGAGGTAGCTCCTGAACTCGCGAGGGAAGCCTCCGACGGTTGGAACAACGCCGGTACAGGGCACGCCGGTGTGTGTGAGATGAGCTACACGCCAACCCGTAATCCCGATGGTCGCGTACCGATTGAAAGGGCTCTGCGGATCTTCGAGCAGTTCGAGCACTCCAAACAGTTCTGGGGAGCAATGGCTGCAACAGGAGTACTGGGCGATCCGACAGGATTCATTCACACAGTCCCACACCTGTGCTTTGTAAAAGGAAATGACGATGTCAACTTCCTTCAGGCTCGACACGAGGCGATGAAGAACCATCATTTCTTTCGCGACATGCAGCTCACCACGGACGCAGCTGAAATCCAGAACTGGGTTCCGCTTGTGATGGAAGGCCGCGAAGGAGGCCCGGTGGCAGCGACGATAGGTGATGGCACGGAAGTCGACTACGGTCTACTCGCACGCCGCCTCTGCAATTGGCTCGCACAGCAAGAGCACTGTGGTATCGCGACCGGTTGGAAAGTCACGCGACTGCGACGAAGCGATGGCAATTGGAAGCTCCGATACCGCTGCGTCGCCACGGGGGAAGTGCGAGAACAGCAAGCTAGATTCGTATTCGTTGGTGCAGGGGGAGGCAGTTTGCCATTGCTTCAGACGACAGGACTCTCAGAAGTCGTGGGACTGGGCGGGTTTCCTATCGGCGGCCAATGGCTCGTGTGCGATGAACCCACAATCAGCGCGCGGCACGATGCGAAGGTCTACGGTGCTACTTCACCATCGGCACCCAGCCTGGGAGCAGCGCATCTCGACGTACGCAGACTCAATGGCAAACGGCAGCTACTCTTCGGCCCTTTTGCCTCCTGGACAACAAGGTTCCTCAAACACTCGGGCGGATGGAGCGATCTACCTCTGTCTGTTCGCCTGAACAACGTGACCTCGCTTCTTCGTACGGGCTTACGCAACTGGCCGCTGGTGCGATATCTGGTGACACAGGGACTGCAAAGCATGGATGATCGCATGCATGCCCTGCGTGAGTACTATCCCAAAGCACGCCCCGAAGACTGGCGACTGGTCCAAGCGGGAATTCGCGTGCAAGCCATCAAAAAAGAAAATCGAGGCGCAGTCTATTTCGGAACGGAGGTATTCTCCTCTTCGGACCGCTCGCTAGCGGCACTCCTCGGTGCCTCACCCGGCGCATCGGTCTCAGTAGACATCGCACTCGAACTTATCCAAACTTGCTTCCCTCATCTGCTCTCAAATCCCACAGGACAAGAACGCATGAGACAGATGATCCCAACCTTCGACATCGATATCAAACAGCCCGCCAACGCGACTTTGTTCGAAAAACTCACCCGCGAAGCCAACGAAAAACTACATCTTAAAAGTTGATCCAACAGCAACTAAACGGAGCTGAAATGAGAGGCTATTGAGGAAAAACAGTGGCCGATATGGTTGCGATTCGCGCCTAGTTTCCTGCTCGTGCTCGGGAAATGGGAAATGGCCCAGTTTTGTTCCCTTCATAGGTAGTTCGATTGCCGACCGAACATAACGCCACGACAGGCTGCTTTCGATTACGAGCACGAGCACCGTTTCACTGAGCACGAGCACGGTCTGACCGACGAGCACGGTTTGACTGGCGAGCGCGGTTTCACTGACTAGCACCGTTTCATTGACGAGCACGGTTTGACTGACTAACGCGGTGCTGCAAATCCGATCCCAAGCGATACCTGCGAACAAAATTCCTGAAGAACCTAATAACTGCAAACCACAGATACTGGTCACCCACAAGAAATAATCGCGAAGGGTAATCACCCTCAGCGAATCGTGACGCTAGGGAAATCTTCAAGTGCCGCTCCGCTTGTGGCGTCGTAATAACGGATGCGACCATCGTAGCCACCAGTCGCGATACGTTTGCCGTCAGGTGTGAAGGAAAGAGCGAAAATCGGGCCGCTACCAACCTTGATCTGCGCAAGACGCTGGCCGTTTTCAGTATTGAAAATTCGGACTTCGCCTGCGACAACTCCGCATGCGACTGCCGTACCATCAGCATTGAAAGCAATCGTCTGAATCGGTGAAGCCATGTGTTCGAACTCGCGAACAAAACTTTCTTCTTTGTTGTCCCCTTCCGCCAATCGTCCACCTCGCGGCTCCATACGAAACAAACGTATTTTGCCCTCGGTTCCACCTGTGGCAATCAAGTCGTCGGTAGGATGCCTCGCCATGCAAATCAACGGATCTCGCATCTGATTGATATCATCGATCAAATGACCTGTTGAAACATCGATCAGCTTCGCCGCCTTGTCACGACTAACGGATGCAAGTCGCTTGCTATCGTTCGTGAACGCTGATCCAAAGACCCAGTCCAGATGATTATCACAACGCATCACTTCAACACCGTCAGCGACATTGAAAACTCTCACAAGTTTGTCCGCGCAACCGACAGCGACAAGTCGATTGTCATGCGAAACAGCTACTCCGAAGAAAGTATCCGTAGAAGCTTTGATCGAACGAACCAATTCGCGCTTTGCAGTATCCCAGATCTGGATCTCTCCAAATTCCGAAGAAGCGCCACCGCTAGCGACCAACAAGCTGCCATCGCGAGAAAACGTGAGTGACTCAAGCCTAGGAGAATCACCCAGCATCCGTGCGACAATGCCCGATCCATCCGCGCGATGCAAGATAATCTCATGCCTAGCGGGTACAGCCAACAACTTGCCGTCTGGAGAAAACGCAAGGGCACGAACGGAAGGTGATGATGTATAAACAAGAGGTTCGGATGGCCGTCGCGTAAGAAATCCAATCGGCTCATCCTCTACGGCACCTTCGTCCACCCAACGACGCAGCAAGTCGATCTCTTGTGGTAAAAGTGGCTCACCCTCCTTTGGCATTTCAGGGGGATTACCGCAAACCTCTAGCACCAATGAACTGTTACCAGCATCGCCGGGGCGAATCGATGAACCGCTCTGACCTCCTTTGATCAAGCCGCGATATGTCGTCAAATCAAGTCCGCCACCTAGCTTTCCCGGTTTATGACAAGCGATGCAGTGAATGCGTAGCAGCGGCATGACTTGCCGATGAAACGAAACCGCAGCGTCATCCGCTATCAGCACAGCATTGCTGGAGTCCGTGTTGCAGGAAATTGCACACAGGAAAACCAGGACTCTACACAGGAATCGATTCATTTCACTTCTTCAATCGTCATCAAGTAACTGTGCCATGGGCCCCCAAGGTCATGCGAACTAGTAACACAGATGTAAATGGGTCCTTCGGTTTTCGTCGTCAGAGTCATAGCCGGATCTCTTGATGGGCCATCATCGGCAGATGCTAGAAACTGGCCGCGTGAATCGTAGCACTGAACCGCCACATCCATCAGCAGTGGGCCGCCGCTGGTGACGGTGATTCGAAGTTGTTGACCAGCCATGGTGGGAAATGCAAATACATCGACATCCTTTTCGCTTTGAATACTCCCCCGAACCGATTGGCCAACGCGAAGTTCTTGTGCTTCGCGGAATCCTTCATTCGGTTCGCGCTCGTCAATCGATGATTCCTGAGCGAGCACGATAATTTTACTTTTCGCTTCACCAGCAGGCGTTACCAAAACATATTCAATCAATCCGGTCGGCGCGTCGGTCGGCAATGTGATTTCGGCCACGAGTTGCTTGTCGCCGACCACTTTGTTCTCCAAACCTTTTGCTGCTCCTGCATCGGTGCATTCTTTAAGCTCGACTACGATCTGCTCAGCGGACGGGAAACGTAGTTGCGTCGCTCCCTTGAGTTCAAAGCCTCGAAG
Source organism: Planctomycetota bacterium (assembly GCA_046051705.1). Lineage (GTDB taxonomy): Bacteria > Planctomycetota > Planctomycetia > Pirellulales > Pirellulaceae > JBKCUI01. Next base: position 11,154 of record JBJONT010000258.1, read on the forward strand.
TTTTAACGTTTCCTTTCGCCCTCTGACGAGAGCCGCCGGTTCGGTAGCCGTGATGCTCGGAACAGAGACGACTGGACTCTGGGCTTGTAGGTCAGTACCAACGATTGTCAGCAGAGTCAGCGCATTGAAGAGTCTCAAATGACGGCAGATATCGATGAGTAAGCAATCAATCAACCGACAAGACATCGCCATACCAAAAACCCAGGCTACTGCGTGTCTCATGAAAACAGTTCCTTAATGGTGGCCCCTTCAGCAAGGATTGAAACAGGGCGTCCCTCAGGTGTGTGCAACTCTTTTGCTGGATCGATCCCCAGTGCATCATAGAGAGTCCAAGCGACATCCGCAGGCCGAACAGGTCGATCGGTGACGAATGCTCCATTCTTATCGGTCGACCCGATCACACCTCCACGAGCAACCCCGGCACCGGCCCATAGCATCGAGCCTGCACGCCCCCAGTGATCGCGACCAGCCTTATCGTTCACCTTTGGTGTCCGACCAAATTCACCCATCGCTAAGACCATCGTATCGGCGAGCAATCCACGCTGATCCAAATCGTTCATCAACGCGCTGAATCCCTGATCGAACTCAGGTAACTTCTTGTCCAGCCCCTTGAATATTTCACCGTGATGATCCCAGCCTCCATAGTTAATCGTTACAAACCGAACCCCGTTCTCGACTAGGCGTCTGGCAAGCAGAGCACTTTGGCCAAATTCATTGCGTCCGTAGGTGTCGCGAGTGGCTGACTCTTCGCGGTCGATCGCAAAGGCCGCTTGCGCCTGGGGCGAAAGAACCATTTCAGTGGCCTTTCGGCTGAATTCATCATACGTTTCAATCTGGTCATTTCGCTTGACTCGATCCGCAAGTTGGTCGACGGCAGCAAGCAAAGATTTACGACGCTCGAGCACCAGAGGCGTTGCGTTGGCTGGAGCTGCAAGGTCACGAACGCGGTAATTCTCCTCGCTTGGATTCCCCGCTTTGAAAGATTCACAACGGCCACCTAGCCACACACTCTTCCCAAGCTCCCAAGTGAAGGATGGGTTCCGTGGCACCGCGACATACGGGGGGACCACACCACTGAAACCGGTTTCGTGTGCCACGATAGCACCGATCGCTGGATGGTCTCCGAACGGTGTTCCGAATCTGCCAGACAAGACCCAGTTTGTTGCCGTCTCATGATGATCGTTTTCGTGCGATCCACTTCGCACCAACGTCAACTTGTCCATCACCTGAGCTGTCTTCGGTAGCAATTCGCAGATACGAAGTCCTGGAACGTTTGTCTCGATGCTGTTGTACTTACCGCGAATTTGCTCCACTGCCTCGGGCTTCATGTCAAACGAGTCATGATGAGACAATCCACCCCCGAGGAAAATCAGGATCACTGACTTTGCTCGTGCTTGGTTCGCGGACGCCTCCGCAGCTAGCAGTTGCGGCAGCGAAAGCCCCAGCGGAGCCAACGCTCCGAGTCGGATGAAGTTGCGGCGTGATACACCGCTGCACAGCCTTGAACGATGATTGGCAATAGATACGTCGATCATAGCATTCAGTTTGGTTGGTGGTGTAGTTAGTGGTGTGGTTAGTCGTTGTGGCGGTTAGTGGTTGAAAGCGAATTCTTTTGAGTTCAGTAACGCCCAAAACAAATCTGCGAGGACTTCTTCACGGTTGTTCGTCGGCTCAGCAGCAGAAGCTGTTTCGGTGGCGGTCACCGCAGCGCGGATTGCCGCTCGTTCCGAGTCGTATGGCATCCGACTGAACGTAGCAAGGAAAATTTGATCTATCACCGTTTGAGAGTCAGCATTCTTCAAGAGACTGGCAAGCCGACCTTCTGGAGCGCGAATGTTCTTGATCAGATTCTCATCGTTGCTCAGATGTAGCAACTGTGGCAACGTGACTTCACCCTTACGCTCACATGCACAAGCCGTGACACGATCGCTTCGGCCAAAGAGGGTCAAGAAGTACGAGTCGGTCGCAGGATCGGCCATCTGCGTAGCACGAACACCGACTGGGTAACCGGGAAAGCGATTGGGGATCTGAGTCGCTGCCGCAATCGCATCGAGTATGACTTCTGCCGGTAATCGTCTTGCATAGTAATGAGAGTAATACGTTGTATCGTTTTCGTTTTCCGGAATGTTCGCAGAATCGAGTTGGTAGGCTCGCGAATTCAAAATCAAGCGGATGATGTGACGCATGTCAAAGTTGCTTGCGCGAAACTCGGCATTAAGCACCTTCCATAATTCGGGATTCGACGGTGGGTTGCTCGCGCGCAGATCATCGACCGGCTCAACGAGACCGACCGCAAAGAAATGTTTCCATAAACGATTGATCATCGCCCCTGAAAAGTATTCGCTATCGATCGTCCAATTCACGAACGCAATGCGAGGGTCACTGCCCGGTTCGAACGGCACGGCAAGTCCATCGAGCGTTCGCGGTGCAACAAACTTTCCGGTGCGAGGCTGAGTGACTCCTGGACTGCGAAGACGAATCTCTTCGAGCCGACGAGTTTGCGAATCAAGTTCGCGTTGACGATCCGAGATTTGCTTTTTCTTCTCGTCTTCAGGGAGCGATGCCAAGCAGGCTTCGGCAAGCTTCTTGGCCGATTCGGCGATCCGTTTATGTTGTTCGGCTTCATCGCGACTGGTGGTTGTCACTGCGCTGGCACCGCTTTGCGGATTCTGGCGGTCGAGATTCACCTTCGCAAAGCAGGCCGCAAAGTGATAGAAATCGTCTTGAGTGTAACGCTCCAAAGGATGGTTATGGCAACGAGCACATCCTATGCGAATTCCGAGAAAAGATTGAGCAACACTGTCCGGCAATTCGCTCTCTTCGATTTTTTGAAACTCGCCAACAACAGTGACGAAATAGCCCGCTTGCGGTTGCGTGACGACATCCCCTCGGGCCAGCAATACGTCTCTAGCAATATCGCTCCATCGACGATTCGTTGCGACTTGCTCGCGCAACCACCGATGAAATGCCTTGACCCCTTTCTGCCCGCGCACATCATGATCGCGCTCTTTTCGGTTCTGCAACAAGTCCGCCAATTGCAGAGTCCAGTAGTCAGTAAACTCGGGTCGTTCAAGCAATGCATCGATCGCGCGACTGCGTTTATCTGGACTCGAGTCCGATTGGAATGCGAGAACTTCTTCGGGTGTCGGCAAGATCCCGGCAGCATCCAAGTAAACCCGTCGCAAAAACGTATCGTCGCTGCATGGGCCGACGGGCGGCACTTGAAGTTGTTTGAGTTTTGCAAACAGAGGTCCGTCGATCATATTCTGCTGTGCAGTGTAAAGCTCAGGCGCGACCTTGTAGGGAAAGGGCATCGTGAACCGGATCACTTCGACTTGCCCCTGGAAATGAACCCGTACTCCCCCTTCGCCATGCCGCAACGCTTTGACCAAGCCGGTTGCATTGACCGTTACCTTGTTTGGATCATTCGAGAAGAATTGGGCTAACCAAGTCACATCGCGAACGCGTCCATCGGCATAGTGAGCGAGCACGAGTAATTGCTGCGTTTGCTCAAGCGTCATCGAGCGGTTGCCGGGCAGAACTTCTAATCGTGCGACCTCAGGTTCATCAGCGACCGGTGCCGGAGCTCGCGCCGCAACCCAATCACGCAATGTATGCCACATTCGTGACTCAGGACGAAAACGCACACCCCCTTCATGCGCGACGCCACCGGAAGGTTTGGTTAGCAGAAGACTCTCCTCTGGAAAACCGAGATCGATGCGGCGGCCACCGACGTCCTGCGCGATCCAATCGTGATCCCATTCAGGAGCGTATCCGCGAAGCGACAGTCGAAAGCCATTTTGGCCCGATAGCTTTCCATGGCAACCGCCGGTGTTGCAACCGCTGCGAGTCAATATCGGCAGGATGTCGTGTTTGAAGGAGGGCGGAAGTTTAGTGCCGAAGTTTCTCACACTGACTGGCACAGAGGTCGACAAGTCATCGAGTTTGACGATCAATACCGCCTCGCCATCGGCCTGAGCCTGCAACACGCCTCGTTGATCGACTGAAACCAGCTCCGGTTTATCGACTTGAAAAGTGACGCGATGGGAAACATCGGTAACTGCACCTTGATCATCGGTCAGCGAGACAACGACGCCGTGAATGGGATCCAGTCCGGTCAGTTCCAGTTTGTTAGGAAAGACCTCCAATTGAGCGCAGTTGGCGGTAGATACCAGCAGCAACATCGCGATGACAAACGGACCGAGGAAGCCGGTTTGCCTGCCACTGCTCGATGAATAAGTGCGCGATAAAGAAGTGCGCGATGTGCAATTGCATGATGCGCCAATACGTGAGTTGCCATTGCGTAGCGAGGCAGCAGAATCAGCGACCATCGTCGCCTCCAGAGGCAGGAATGTAAGGAAGGGAGCTGGCGGGCTCTGTAGTTTAGCTGGCAAAAAGGGATGAAACCAGTTCAGAACCTAACCTATTCAGGCAATTTGCTGACTCCTTCATTGTCGGTGTGCGGAGTTTCGGCTTCGATTGTTCCATTCGTCAACACGTTAGGTTTATGGTCCAGCGCGTGCGTACGTCCTGATGTAACCCGGTAGAGTGAGTGAGGGGAAGGGAAATCCGCACGATTGACAGCCACGAAAGCCCGTTCCGAAAATCGAGAATCCAGCTCTTCTTTTATCTGGACGGTCTACCGTGACGACGGTGGTTCATCTATATCGATTGGTGCACTTCGCCCGCTCCGCCTGCAATGGTTTCATTCGGATTGAGCCGAAACCTGAGCAATCTTCTGCGTTCTTCGCCAATCCATCTCTCCTCGACAAGCTCAGCCCCCATCCGTTGGTAGAGATGATAATTCCGATCCGAAGTCGTCGCCCAAACCCATCGGAATCCTAGTTTATACAAGTCAGCAAACATGGTTCGGCGGAACTGGAAATCACCTGATAACCCCCAGTGCTCGCTGTTGATTGCGGCGAGCACTTCGCAATGAACATTTGTATCGCCTTCTGGCTCGGGTACTTGAAATCCAAAAGCAGCCGCTTGGAATTGCTGCATACGAACATTAACCGCCATACCGGAGGTAAGAGTCCTCTCGGCGTTCCGCCAGTAGTAAATACGTTGATCGCTGTACCCGATTCTCATTGCCAATCGTTCATTGGGATCATCCCAAAGCCAAAGGCTTCGAATCAGTCGATTTCCTTGTACATGGCTGAATGCCGCATAGAGAGCCTTTTCCCATTCGATGATCGCTCTTGGATCCTCGAGATTGAGTACTTCTAGGTCCACGAAT
>JBJONT010000259.1:0-21541 GCA_046051705.1 Planctomycetota bacterium
CAGTGCTTTTTGTGCAAGTACCGGAGACTGAAGGTACGTTAGAAGGATAACCAGTTCGCGATCAAGCGTCTCATCGTTCGAAGGGAACAACGGTTCAATAACTCCCAACAATCCATTGCGAAGCGGTTCATCGAGTTCACCGAGTCGGATGAGAATCAACTGAACAGCTCGCGTCAGCTCCAGTCGTTGCGAAGCGGAAAGATTCGCAAGCGAGAGTGTACCAAGTCGCATCAATAGCGGCTCTCGCATGCTCGTATCACCAACCCTCGCCAAACCTACTGCACCTGTGATCAGCGTATTCGGATCCGAACTTGCAAGGATCTTGTCTGCCCACTGCGTTGCAGGTACGCGTTCAAGAGCTACGCGCGCTGCATATCGAATATATCGATCTGGGCTTGCCAATGAAGCGACCAATTTCGAAATCGTCGCCGCATCCTTCGGAGCGTCGTTGTGCAGGGTCTCAATCGCTTCGCGATCTACCTTCTCCTTCGTCGCTACTTCTGCGGGTGCCGCTCCCGTCGATTCCTTACCTTCATAACGAACCCGATACAATTCGCTCTGAGTTCCTCGGCCACCGACCGTAAAGTACATGTATCCATCTTGAGCGATCGTCACGTCGGTCAAAGGCAACGGTGTACGCGCTACGAACTCTTCCTTCGTCGCTGTATAGGATGCTCCACTGGGCTGCATGTGGATGGCATACATGGTGCCAAACGTCCAGTCGCAGATATAAAGTGCCTTTTGATACTTCGCGGGGAACTTAGCTCCCGTACCAAACTCAACACCGACCGGAGAACCTGGTCCGATATCTACAAGTGTCGGCAAGCTATCTGGATAGTATCCTGGCCACTTGCCAGTACCACTTCTCCATCCGAATTCACTGCCGCTGGTCGCATGTACCACGCGCGTCGGACGATACCATGGGGTTCCCATATCCCATTCCATGTCCGCATCATAGACAAACATGTCACCCGCCGGATTAAAATCGAAGTCGTATTGATTGCGGTAACCAATGGAGACGATTTCCCAGGTGGAACCTTCAGGGTCCGTTTTCGCAATCCATCCGCCCGGAGCAAGAATGCCAGCGGCGTGCCCATTGGCATCCCACTGTCGGGGCAAGAGCAGGTCCTCATCCCAATTCGGTGCAATTCGACTGGTCGAACCTTCGGGCATCTTGCCGATCAACTGCTCTTTGCGAGCTCCACCCATCGTCTGTGGTGGAGCATTTGTAGTTCGATCTACCGGTGGAAGTGTGTGATTACCGCAATTGACGTAAATCGACTTGCCGTCGGGAGATAGTCGCAACGCGTGAGGTCCATGCTCACCACCTCCACGAAACTCCTTGAGCTTCTTCACTTCGTCAAATTGATCGTCACCGTTGGTGTCTTTCAACCGGTATAAGCCACTACCGATCCCACCATTGACGCAAACATAAAGACTATCAAACGCGTAAAGCAGTCCTTGAGCAGCCGAGATATTTACAGGGATCTTTTCAACTTGAGTCTCTTCCTTGGTTCCCGGCTTCGGAGGAGTCACTCGGAACAACCCCTTGTCGCCTTGATCGCTGACAATCAATCGACCTTTTGGATCTGTGGTGATGCAGACCCATGATCCCAATACGTCTTGAGGAACTGTAAAAAGCCGATCGACGACGAATCCAGGCTGGACCGAAAAAGCACCGCGCTCTCCACCCCCGGATTGATTGAGGACTTCTCCCCAAGGCGCATCGCCATAACTTGCGATTACCTTCGGCGCTTTACTTTCCGTAGGCTTATCCTTCGGGGCAACTTGCCAAGTTGCATCCGTCACAAGGTTCTGCACTTGACCTTGGCTATCGATCCACCCAAGCTTGGCGACGAGTGCTGCAACGCCCCCGGTGTTCCAAGCCTCGAATACAACTTCGTTCTTTCCCTCGACCAGCGAGGAAGTAACATTCGCTGTTAAGCCTTCCTCCCAAGCATCACTGCGCCCGACGTTTTTGCCGTTGAGCGTAATCGACATGCCATTGTCAGCCGAAGCCGTCAGCCAAGCTTCCGTAGCTTTCGTAGCGGTAAAAGTTTTGCGGATAATGTACCGCGTATCAGAATTTTCACCCCAAATCCACGCTGGCCTAGCTCCTCCCTTGAGGATCTTGTCCCGCATCGATCCACTTGCCGCTGCTGGCTTTGCCCCTTCGAGCGCCGCTGGCTCCGGGCTTTGACGGTAGATCTTGGACGCTTCTTGACCGATTCCCAAAACCGGTACAACGAAAGCATATCCGATCGATAAGCTTGCCAGAGTAATTGCTGTTCGAAGTCGACGACGGATGCGACAGGTGGGAGATTTGCGACTCATAGGGAAGGATAAATACAGAGAGTGGTGGGATTAAAAAACAAATAGGGAGCGGGTTTTCCCCCGCCCAAAAATAACGATCTATACGGTGCTTCAACGATCTATACCGTGCTTCAGTGTAGCTTATCTTTGGGGGTGCCTGCTAGCAACACGGGACCGCATGCTCGAAAAGAATCGATTGAATCTATTGTCAAGCCGAGGATTGCTCTAAAATGGCAGCAAATTATCGCCGGGCCGGCAGTTTAAACGGATCGACAGCTTGAACGGACGGACAGCTTGAACGGATCGTGAGGATTCAGTGCGTATCATTGTTTGTGAATCAGCGGAAGAAGTAGCTCTCAGGGCTGCCATAGAATCGATCGAATACCTCGGCGAAGCGCTTTCGACTCAAAGCTCAGGGAAGTCTGGGAACCCGGAAGCGTCGTGTGTCCTCGGCTTGGCTACCGGTAGTACTCCACTCGGACTCTACCGAGAATGGATCGAACGTTATCGAGCCGAAGAGATAAGCTTTCGAAACGTCACGAGTTTCAATTTGGACGAATACTGCGGAATTCCTCCTAGCGATCCGCAAAGCTACCACAGTGTTATGCACGAGAATCTGTTTCGGCATATCGATATCGACCCGGCAAAGGCCCATATCCCCGTGACTGACTGTGATGACTTGAGTCAAAGCGGTGAGCGTTACGAAGCGATGATTGAAGAAGCAGGTGGCATCGATCTACAAATCCTTGGGATCGGAAGCGATGGGCATATTGGTTTCAATGAGCCAGGGTCATCGTTTTCTTCACCGACGAGAGTCAAGACACTCACGAAGCGAACTCGGGAAGACAACGCAAGGTTCTTTCCTTCGATCGATCATGTACCCCGCACTGCCCTGACCATGGGACTCGGAACGATCATGAGCGCGCGTGCGATTTTGCTGCTCGCTACAGGAAAAGGAAAAGCCAAGGCTATTCGCGATACCGTAGAAGGACCCATCACCGCGATGGTTCCAGCTTCGATCCTGCAATTTCACCCGTACGCGACCGTGATCCTCGATGCGGCTGCTGCAAGCGAATTAGCACTGATCGACTACTATGTCGACGCCGAGAGGAATCGTCAGTCATGAGTTCGATCGGTTCTAACACCGATAAAGTCGGGCCTCGCCAAATCGGAACTACCCAAGAACACTTGCGACTCGAGCAATCCGAACAAAGAGTCGGAAACTGGCAACGCTGGGGTACGTACCTCTCGGAACGCCAATGGGGAACTGTCCGCGAAGATTACTCCGATAACCAAGAAGCCTGGTTTTTCTTACCCCACGACCATGCCCGCTCGAGAGCTTATCGATGGGGTGAAGATGGACTGCATGGTATCTGCGATCGGCAAGGCCGTTTGTGTTTCTCGTTCGCATTCTGGAACACTCGAGATCCCATTCTCAAAGAACGACTCTATGGTTTATCTGGCCCGGAAGGGAACCATGGAGAAGATGTCAAAGAGTGTTACTACTATCTCGATGCGACTCCTACCTGCTCGTACGCCAAAGCGTTGTACAAGTATCCGCATGCCCGCTTCCCTTACGATCGACTGCACGAGACAAGTCGCTCACGCTCACGGTTTGAGCCAGAATTCGAAATACTAGATACCGAAGTTTTCGACGAGAACGATTACTTTGATTGCGAAATCGAATACGCCAAACAAGGCCCCGATGATTTGCTGATGCGACTGACCGTACACAATCGTGGAAGTCGGCCAGCGGTCTTACATCTGCTACCGCAACTGTGGTTTCACAACTCCTGGACTTGGGGATGCACACATGATGGCTGTACCGCAAAACCTAGGCTGCGGTTGATCTACCCGAAAGACGAACCGACTGGAGTTGTGCTGTGCGATCATGAAACCCTCGGACACTTCGAGTTCCGCGTGCAGTCAGAAGTCGATCAAGAGCCTCCGCAATGGTTGTTCACCGAGAACGAAACCAACAGCGAGAAACATCCTGGCGCGCTCTCTTACGGGAAGTACTTCAAAGACGCTTTCCATGAGTACGTTGTTCAAGGGGATAAGTCCAAGGTGCAGCCCAAGCCCTTCGGCACGAAATGTGGCGCACACTTCATGGCCATCATTCATCCCAATCGCCCGACAGTTCTCCGTTGCCGGCTTACTGGAACTGAGTCAAACAACACTGCGAACTCCAATACAACCGCCGAGCAAGATACTTACCAAAACACTTACCAAAATACGGTCCCGGTCGTTGGCGATAAAATCCCCGACTCCTACCGACCCTTGGCAAAGATCGATAGCGATTTCGATTCGATCATCGCTAGGAGAAAATCAGAAGCCGACGAGTTTTATGCATCCACCATCCCGAGCAACCTTTCGGATGACGAAAAGCTGGTTGCGCGACAAGCGTACGCGGGATTGCTTTGGACGAAACAATTCTACTACTACGTCGTAGACGCTTGGATGCAAGGTGACCCCGAAGGCCGGCCTCTGCCTTCTTCTCGCCTTCAAGGTCGAAACAGCGATTGGCAACATCTATTCAATCGCGATGTGATCAGTATGCCCGATAAATGGGAGTACCCTTGGTACGCCGCTTGGGATCTGGCGTTCCATATGATCCCGATGGCCAAGGTCGATATCGAATTCGCTAAGAGCCAGTTAATCTTGTTCTTGAGAGAATGGTACATGCATCCCAACGGGCAGATCCCTGCCTACGAATGGGCCTTGAGCGATGTGAATCCCCCCGTTCACGCTTGGGCTTGTTGGCAAGTCTACAAGCAATGCGGCGATAAAGAATTCCTGGCGAGAACTTTTCAAAAGCTCTTGCTCAACTTTACATGGTGGGTCAACCGGAAAGACACTCGCGGACAACACGTCTTCAGCGGCGGCTTCCTAGGCCTCGATAACATCGGAGTCTTCGATCGGAGCGCTCCACTACCAGGTGGAGGAATCCTCGACCAAGCCGACGCGACCGCGTGGATGGCTTTTTACTGCGGATGTATGTTGCAGATGGCTCTGGAACTCGCCGATGGAAGTCAAGCTTACTCGGACATGGCTAGCAAGTTCTTCGAACACTACGTTGCTATCTCCGAAGCTATGAATTCACTGCACGGTACCGGCCTCTGGGAGGAAACCGATGGGTTTTACTACGATCACCTTTACCGCGACGGAAAAAGCACTGCACTGAAAGTACGCTCCCTCGTTGGACTGATCCCGCTGTGTTCGAACGTCATCCTCTACGACTCTGTGATCGACAATCTGCCGGGATTCAAAAGCCGCATGGACTGGTTCCTCAAGAACAAGTCTCAAATGTCAGACTACATGATGTATCTGGAACGCAAGTCTGGTGGAGATCCGACCAATCCGGAATCCAAAAGTGGGATGCGACTTTTGGCTATCCCCTCGACCGAGAGACTCAGGCGTCTGCTGACCTATATGCTCGATGAATCCGAGTTCCTCTGTCCATACGGTATCCGTTCTCTCTCAGCCGCTCACCTTGAAAAACCATTTGTATTCGAACATGCTGGCGGCACGAACTCCGTGGGATACGTTCCTGGAGAAAGCAATTCTGGGATGTTCGGAGGCAATAGCAACTGGCGTGGCCCGGTGTGGTTCCCGTTGAATTATCTCATCGTCGAATCGCTTCGTTCTTACCACGAGTACTATGGGGATTCGTTCACCATGGAATGCCCTACAGGTTCAGGCAATCACATGAACCTGAAACAAATAGCGGACGAAATCGAACGACGCTTAGTGCAACTCTTCCTAAAGGACGCCCAAGGCCGTCGACCTTGTCACGGGCAAGATCAACGATTCATCGACGATCCGAACTGGAAAGATCTCGTGCTGTTCTACGAGTACTTTCATGGTGATGATGGTCGAGGTTTGGGAGCAAACCACCAAACCGGCTGGACCGCTCTGGTTGCAAGCATCCTTGAACATCAATCTGCTTGCCGTGAAAACGCTTGAGTTCTTTGCTGGAATCGGTGGCTTGCACGCTGCCTGCCCTTGGCTCGATATCCTTTGCGCTTTCGATATCGATCGCGATGCTCAGCGTGTATACCAAGCGAACTTCACGAGCCCTTATAAAACTTGTGAACTTGCCTCAATCAAATCCGACTTGCTAGATCGCTATCCAGCGGATCTCTGGTGGTTAAGTCCACCTTGCACTCCGTTCACTCGCAAAGGAGCCCAAAAGGATCTCGACGATCCGAGAACCCTTGCACTCTTCCATTTGATCAACCAAGCTGCCCGTATTCGCCCGAAGTATCTTGTACTTGAAAATGTCGTTGGCTTCGAATCTTCGCGAACCGCAGCACGCATTCAAGAAGAGCTTGCGAACGCCGATTTCGAAATGACTTGGATCTGTAAGTGCCCGCACGAACTCCAGTGGCCTAACCGACGTCCGCGCGTCTATTTGATCGCTTGGCAAAACTCAGCCTTAACGCCCCGCATCCAATGGCTTGAACATCCATCAACCAACCAGCTCAATTCACCCCATGTGCCGAGCCGCCTTGCCGAGTTAATCGATCGAAAAATCAATCGAGATAATCACCCGTGGCTATGGCTCGATGAATCGACTTGTGAGAGATTCAAGCATGCGCTCGATCGAGTCATGATCCCAGAGCTCGTTGGCTACGGTGATCCGGGTGATTCTTCGATTGCCAAAGCGACTACCACGGCGTGTTTTGCTTCCGGCTACGCGACTTCTATCGTACGCTCGGGATCTGTGATCTGGCACGAGAAGGGTTGGCGAAAATTCTCACCCAGAGAAGTTGCAAATTTACTGGTGTTTCCCCCTAGCTTCTCTCTCCCAGGGGAGCTTGGTCCAAAGCGTTTGTGGCAACTGCTCGGCAACTCGTTATCATTGCCAGTGGTCGCCGGCTTAATGGCCTTTACTCGATTCCCAAATGCTCGAAAGGTTTGATTGCGATGCACATTGATCGATGGATGATCGGCCCAAGTAACCTGCGAAGCGCGGTATTCAAGATACTCTTGATGATAGCGGTCAAGGTAACATTTCTCAGTGTTACATTTCTCAGTCTCGCAGATAGCGGCTTTGCTCAGGAAAATCAGCCACCGAACGTGGTTCTGATTCTGTGCGATGATTTAGGGTATTCCGATATTGGATGCTACGGAGGGGAAATCGATACTCCGTATCTCGATCGATTAGCCAAAGATGGACGCCGCTTCTCTCAGTTCTATAACACAGCAAGGTGCTGGCCGACGCGATCTGCATTGCTAACCGGATACTACGCACAACAAATCCGTCGAGATACGGTCCCCGGAGTTAAAAGTGGAGGACAAGGACAGCGGCCAGATTGGGCGAAGCTACTTCCCGAGCGATTGCGCCCCTATGGCTACCACTCATACCATTCGGGGAAGTGGCATATCGATGGACTGCCGACGAAGAACGGATTCGAAAAGTCATACAGCTTGCAAGATCACGATCGGCATTTCTATCCGAACAACCATACCCTCGATGATAAACCACTTCCTGCGGTGACCAAGTCCGAGAATTCCGACACGGGTAAAACGTATTACACCAGCCATGAAATCGCGAATCGAGCCATTGAGCAGCTTGATTATCACACGGAGCATCACGGCGCGAAACCATTCTTTTCTTTCATCGCCTTCACCGCCCCCCATTTCCCGTTACAAGCACCATTGGCAACTGTTGAGAAGTACAAGGAACGCTACAAAGATGGCTGGGAAACTGTGCGCAAGAAACGCTGGGAAAGAATGAAGGAACTTGGATTAGGACAACACATTCGCGATCTTAGCCAAGCAGAGCAATCCGTTGGACCACCGTACCCATTCCCAGCGGCCATCGAGAAGCTCGGCAGCGGGGAGGTCACCCGACCGATTCCTTGGTCGATGCTTACACCAGAGCAAAAGGAATTTCAAATATCCAAGATGGCCGTCCACGCCGCGATGATCGACGAAATGGATGTTTCGATCGGGCGAATCGTCGAGCACATCAAACAACAACAAGGACGCTGGGAAAACACCCTTGTGATGTTTCTCTCCGATAATGGAGCCAGTGCAGAGATCATGGTGCGAGGAGATGGTCATGATCCTCAAGCTCCAGCCGGGGGAGGTGCAAGCTATTTGTCCCTGGGTCCTGGTTGGTCCACTGTAGCGAACACACCCTTTCGAAGGCATAAGACTTGGAATCACGAAGGTGGTATCGCAACTCCAATGATCGCCCATTGGCCTATGGGGATCAAACCGCAATCCAAGCCGATTGAAACTCCGAGACATGTGGTGGATGTAGTCCCAACGATTCTGGAGTTAGCGGTTTTCTCGAACCAAAAGACCCAAGGTGCGCGGGTGGAACCTGTCGAAGATGCGAGTCGTCAACCACCCGCTTTTGCCGGTGTGAGTTTCCTTGAAGAAATTAAACAGGACGCAGCACAGAGCACAGGCGAAAAAAGTGAACGACCACTTTGGTGGCAACATGAAGGAAACCGAGCGTTGCGCTGGGGCGAATGGAAAATTGTCGCTGCCGGCAAGGATGCCCAGTGGGAGCTATACAACTTGAATGTTGACCGAAGCGAAACCAATGATCTTGCGAACCTTCATGCGGACGTGGTCGATCGATTATCCAAGAAATGGAGTGAGCTGACAGAACAATTTACTAAAGATGCAACTTCAGAACGCTAATGCCACCTTCCGCTACTGATTGTATTTTGCTTGGAGTTGCCATGAAACGTCGTTGTTTTTTTATCGTTTATGCATTTGTGTGCGCGGTGCTGTTCGAGTTCATCGGCATCGATCATGCGTTGTGTGAACCACCGGAAGAGAAGCGACGTGAACTAGTCCAACAAGCGATGCGACTTCGGGATTCCTATTTGACGGTCAATCCATCGACTTCACAACGTACCGTTCATGTAGTGCTTTGGACTCCAAGCGACCGCGAACCTCTCGACGGGTATCGCGAGAGACTTTCTCGGGTGATGATCGATATCCAAGAATTCTATCGATCTGAAATGGAGCGGCTTGGGTTTGGCCCAATGATATTTTCGCTCGACATGGAAAGCGATAAGCAAGTTCGTGTCCACTTGGTGCGTGGCAAAAATCCCTACTCGCAGTACAACGTTCGTAGTGGTGGTCCAATTCGACGTGAGTGCATACCTGTGCTTCGCGACGCCGGTATCGACGCGGATTTGGAAACGATCGTTCTGTTTTGCAATATGAGTCAATGGGATCCGAAGGGGATGACCATCAGTCAAAACAGTCCCTACTACGCAACTGGAGGACTACGTCAGGGGACAGCTTGGCAAGTCGACTCCGCACTGCTGGATCCTGAAAGATTGACTGACACGAAGCCGATCGTTACCGACAGGCAATACGGACGCATTTCCGTAGGTCGGTACAACAGCATTTTTGTAGGAGGTGTTTGCCACGAACTAGGGCATGCACTGGGACTCCCACATAATCGCGAAAGACCAGAAGTTACAAAACTGTTTGGAACGTCATTGATGGGAAGTGGTAATCGCACGTACGGTGAGGATCGGCGAGGAGAAGGAAAGGGATCCAGATTAAGCTTGGCAGATGGACTAAGATTGTCGGCTCATCCCTTATTCACACGTCAAGTCAATGGCATTGACTTGCAGCAATCTGCGAAAATCACCAGCCTAAAGATCGAATTGGCAAGCGATCAACGATCATTTGTTTTAAGTGGAAAGGTTACGGCAGAGCCAATCGCGTATGCGGTGATCGGCTATCTGGATCCAGCAGGTGGAAGCGATTACGACGCGACTACGGCGGTAGCTGTTCCCAATGATCAAGGGGAGTTTTCCATGTTATGTGAACCTGTTGCCCCGACTGAATCTGCAGTATTGCGAGTGGTCGTTTGCCAATCCAACGGTGGACGAATTCAGGATGAATCGATATCCATACCATATTCCGTCGAATCGGATGGCAAAGTGGATATCGAACTGTTTCGAACGAAGCTGGAGTTGGAGCAATTGCTTGCAGCGATTCGAGAGGAAGACGTCAACAGTGCAAAGGTTGCGTTGCAAGAACTTGAATCTCGCTACGGTCAGACTGAGCCAACAGTTCCCTTGCTTGCCGTCGCGCGTTCCCTGTTTCGAACCATCGAGGGGGCAACCCAACGAGCGCTTGCTTCGATCGAATCGAATCCCTGTTGGTTGTCGGAGGCTATACCTGAAAACGCGAAGGTAGGGTGGAAGTCACCCATGTTCGATCGGGTTCCGGGTGAGGATGTAGCTCTATCTATTGGAGGGAAGTTGTTTGGTCACGGGTTTTATGCCCATGCACCGAGCGTTTACACCTACAAAATCTCTGGGAAATGGATCCGAATTTCTGGCAACGTGGGGCTGGCCGATGGCCATGATGGCACGTGCGTGTTTGTTTTGCGGGGTGATGGAAAAGAACTGTGGCGTTCCACAGTGATACACCAAGGGAGCTTGTTAGCGTTCGACGTGAAAGTGCAGGACGTGGAGGTCCTAGAGCTCATTGTTGAAGATGGTGGAGATGGCAACGGAGCGGATTGGGGACTGTGGACCGATGTGCAGTTGCATCGATAGAGTAAGATTTTGCGTTCGCACGAATCAATACACCCTTATGGTTATGGGGGCGCATTGATTCGGACCTTTCAAGCCAATTCTTTCAAGCGTCAGTTGAAGAATGGTCAGACCGATATCGACCATGCTCTGCACCAATCTCGTCGGACGGAAAGAACTAGCCTAGCAACGAACGAGCGCCGATTTGGTTATTTGTCGCTCTGTGGTGGATCTGCTTCTAAGGAAACACGTACGATTTGCTTGTCGTTGCGAGCGAAGATACTCTTCTGTGCAAACGCAGGGTGAGACCAGCAGACTCCGCCACGTTGCCCCAGTTGTTCGATCGTCGGTTCAATTAACTTGCTTCGGGAGAGAATTTTCAACCCATCGCGTGAAAACTTGGTGATCATCAACTCTCCTCTTTCATTGAACATCCAAACGCGGTCGGCTTGGCGAACCATATGGATAGTGGCCCATCTTGCACGCGGGACAGCCGTTTGGTCTTCCCATAGTCGCTCACCGGTGGTCGCATCTAGACAGCGGAATTCACCATAGCTGTCGACACCATACACGAGGTCGTCTTGAACGATACTCGTCCCGATCATCGCATGCAGCGATTTGGTATTTTTCTCATCGACACCCGCCGCACGCCAGATGACTTCGGAGGTCGTCGAGTCTTTGGGAACACGAACCATTAGCGAGCCATCGTAGAAGGAGGAGACAAACAGCCGCTCGCCCGAGAGGACTGGGTCACCAATCCCGATCGGCATGCGTGAAGGTGGGAATGGATGGCTCCAGTAGACGGTCCCAGTCTTGGGATCCAATCCACTCAAACTGTCTCCGGTCCAACAGATCAAGACATGTTTTGAATCTTGTTCGATGATGATCGGCGATGAATAAGCACCTTGCTCGTTGAGCGACCGCCAGACTTCGGTACCTGTAACTTTGTCAAAAGCAACCATGCATGCGTTATCTGCACCGCAAACCTGCTGGATGACGAGATTATCGTAGATCAAAGGAGAAGCCGCGATTCCCCATATTGGCATTTTGATCTCATACTTGTTTTCAAGATCAAGTTTCCAAAGGACTTCGCCGGTTTCGGCGTTCAAGCAGTGAAAGTGCCCCATTGCACCGACGCAGTACGCTCGGCCTTCGTCAATCGTCACACTCGCTCGCGGACCGGCTGTGTAGCTGATGCGATAATTCGCCGGGTATTCGACGACCCAAAGTGAATTACCTGTCTTCGAGTCAAGGCAGTGAATGCGTTCCGTGGCGTCACGGTCTTTCGGCTGACGATCCATCACATAAACGCGTCCGTTTGCAACGGTCGGACCGCAATACCCCGGCCCGATTTCTACCGACCATACATGCGGAAGTTGCCCCTCCGGCAATTTTTCCACAATGCCCGTCTCGTGCCAGACTCCATCACGGTTTGGCCCACGCCACTGAGGCCAGTCTTGGCCGTGCAATACGTCAACGAAATTGCCAAGGAGAATTGCCGCAAGAAGACTCAAACCACGAAGGTTATCCCAGTAATTCCAAAGCATCACATTCAGCCTCTTCGATCGAGTTTGTAGCATTCAATTAAAAGCAAGCGGCAGTTCACCTCTATCGTACCTTATCCCATCCACCATTTTTGGGAATGGCGTTACGTGAAATTCCAGCGGAAGTGCGCAAGCACTCCGTTGAGTTGCCTTTATCTTAAGCGGAAGTGCGCAAGCACTCCGGTGAATGCTCCGTCGCTTGCTCGCTAACGCATCGACTCGGTATGTATCAACCTGTCGCAAGTTTTTGAAACGCGACGCGTAGGTCTGATGCATCGGCGTTCGGGAAATTAGCTCGCTGCACAAAGAGCAAATAAGCACGACCTCGAACCGGATCGATCCAAGCTTGCGTACCGTAGGCTCCACCGTGACCATAAGTTCCCTTGGAGAGCATCGCCGTCGGGCCTTGTGGATCTTGCACTACACAGCAACCGACACCCCAAGCGTTCCCGCTTGTAAAGCCGGTAACCAAGCTTCCTGTTGTCGGAGTCCCTAACGTATGAACGGAAGATTCGCTGAGGAGACGTTTCCCTTTCCACAAGCCATTGGAAAGTAGCATCTGGCAAACTTTCCCATAGTCGCCTGGAGTTGAGAAAAGTCCACCGTTGGCCGCCGGAAGTCGATTTGTGTCTGTCGGCTCTTTTCCCGCCAGCAGAAATATGGGTGACTCCTTGAGTTCTCCTTCAGCCGTGCGCGTGTAGCTTTTCGCAAGCCGCTTTTGTTGCGTTGAGTTCAAGTAGAAAGCGGTGTCGGTTAGCCCGAGAGGCTCGCAGAGACGTTTCTGAACGAAGGTGTCAAAACTCATCTGAGAAACAACTTCCACAATTCTCGCTGCGGTGTTAATCCCCGTCTGGCTATACTGCCATTTGGATCCTGGAGCGAAATGAACTGGTAGTGTTGGGTACTTTTCTGCTGCGTCTGCTAACGATGCATCGGAATACGGTGCTGGCAACTCACGCATACCACTGGTGTGATTGAGCGTCTGAAGAATACTAACGGCAACCGATTCTCCTGATTCCGTTTTTAGCCCCTTCATCTTGGGCAAATACTTCGCAATCGGATCATCGAGAGACGGTCTTCCCTCATCCACAAGCATCATCACACAAATCGCGGTGATGGGTTTGGACATCGAAGCGATCCAGAACAAGTTATCCGGAGATAAAGCTTCATTGGTTTCAAGATTCGAAAAACCGGCAGATGCTATTTGCAACACTCGCTCTTTGTCGACGACCATCGCCACAGCGCCGGGGATTTCCTTCCTTGCGACAAAACTTTGAATCTCATCGCGAAGTTTTGTGTTGAGCGTGTCCTCGTTAGCACGCCCTAGCGAACAGAATGCAAGTGACCCGCATGCAGCATTCAGCATGGCGGTACGCCGAAGAATTTTTTGACTTGATTGTGGTTCGATCGACATGAGTTGCGCTCGTAAAAAACGATAGGGGAAAGTCTGTCATTCAGGAAAAGTAAGTTACGATATCATAGCATAGCCAAGTATCAGCCTACGATTGGCTAGAGGCTCCTACAGGGTACTCTGTTCGTCCGAGGGGAGAGAGTTCTTGAGCCGGCAAAGTAAACGGATCAGTTGGGCTGTCTCCGTCGGTGAGAGTGCACCGATCAACCTTGTGCGGATCGCTTGTCCTGCTTTCCAGAGTTTTTGAAGCTTCCGTTTTCCGGCAGAGGTAAGTTCCACTGTCTTGGCTCGTGAATCGGTCGGATGAGTGATCCGTTGAACCAAACCATTCTTTTCTAATAGGACAAGCATAGCTCGAACAGTGCTCGCGTCAGAAGAGATGCGTTCGGCGAGCGCCCGTTGCGTAAGTGCACGGTCTTCACGTAGGGCAAGCATCAGCACGAATTGATCCGCAGTGACTCCGTACTCCGATAGAACTGCATCGGTGCTCCGATGCAAAGCTAAGTAAGTTGCGCGAAGTGCCAAAGGTAAGGCTCGTTCTTGATCAATTGACGGACTCATAGGTATCTACAGCTTGCAGATTAAAAATGTGTAACTCGAAGGGTGGCGTTGGTGCGATTGCTCGCCGGATCGTTTGTTTTGCAGCACAAATTGTACTGAAGTACTTGGAGAATTGGTTTGGGTAAGATTCGTGAGATAAATCGTGCGTATACGCACGAAACGGTTGAATCATTATTACGATTTGCTCTAAAATGCGGATTGGTACAAACGTATCCTAGTGTTGGGACAATCGGATCCCTGCGGGCTTATCACTTTTTAAGGGCATGGCGATGAGATATTTGCTCCTTTTTCTCCCACTCATTTACGCGACGTCGATTCCGGTTGTGGGACAAGACGAAGCACCCAGCGTCCAGCCTCCACGTCGCGAGGTAGGTCGGAATCCGTTCGGTGGCCCAATCGAACTGGGGCCGGAGGATAAGCAGATTTATGAGGATCCTGCCAACCAGATAGTAGAAGTTCGAGAAGGGATCCCGCGCGGCAAACTAGAGATGATCGACTACGAGTCGAAGACGGTCGGGACGACCCGGAAAATGAATGTGTATACTCCGCCCGGCTATACGTCAGAGAAACAATATCCTGTGCTTTATCTGTTGCATGGAATCGGCGGAGATGAAACCGAATGGCAACGGTTTGCTAGCCCCAATGTGATGCTTGATAACCTCATTGCCGATGGGAAAGCTGTTCCCATGATCGTCGTGATGCCTAACGGCAGAGCACAGAAGAATGATCGAGCGGAGGGGAATGTCATGGCCGCTGCCCCAGCCTTTGCCACCTTTGAAAAAGACCTGTTGGATGATGTGATTCCAGCAATCGAATCGCGTTACTCCGTCAACAAAGAGCGACTTCATCGAGGGATTGCTGGACTCTCGATGGGTGGTGGACAGTCGTTGAATTTCGGCCTTACGAATCTTCCGACCTTTGCCTGGGTTGGCGGTTTTTCTTCTGCTCCAAACACCAAAGCGCCAGAGGTTCTTGTACCAGATCCGCAGAAGACGAAAGAGCAACTGAAATTGCTGTGGCTCTCATGTGGCAACAAAGATGGTTTGATTCGAATCAGCCAAAGATTGCAACGCTATCTCAAAGAGAAGGACGTCCCACACATTTGGAATGTGGATTCTCATGGTCATGATGCAACCCACTGGCGAAACAATCTGTACTACTTCTTGCAGAAAGTATTCCAGCAGCAATCCGAGCAAAATCCCCAGCAGTCCTACAATTCAAAGAGTCTCGATGGGATCAAAGACGACTTTAAGCCGTCACCTACAAATCAGCCAGGTAAAGAGTATCCACAGGTGAATTCCCAGAGGAGGATCAAGTTCCGGATTGTTGCTCCGGAAGCGAAAAGCGTTGGAACTACCTTTCGTGATAGCACTGATTTTGTGCGGGGGGACGATGGGGCTTGGATCGGCTACTCGCGCCCGCTCGATGAAGGGTTTCATTACTATGAGCTCGTGATCGATGGGGCGAAGGTACCAGATCCCAACAGCAAATATTATTTCGGCGCGATGCGATGGGGAAGCGGGATTGAGATACCTGCACATGACCAAGAGTTCTATGCATTAAAGAACGTGCCACATGGTCAAGTTCGCGAAGTCTACTTTCATTCTCCAAGTACCAATAGTCAGCGTCGCGCATTCGTTTACACGCCACCTGACTACGATAGCGATACCAGCAAAAGATACCCTGTGCTGTACTTGCAGCATGGTTGGGGAGAGAACGAATATGGGTGGAGCGTCCAAGGATATGCGGGTCTGATCATGGATAACCTCATCGCGGCGCAGGAGACGAATCCTTTTTTGATCGTGATGACCTACGGTATGACCAATGAAGTCCAAATGGGTCAGTTGCAAAATTTCGATATCCGCGAATTCGAAACGGTGTTGGTGGATGAACTCGTTCCCTACGTGGATAGCCATTTTCGAACGTTCACCGATCAACCGAATCGGGCAATGGCCGGTTTGTCGATGGGAAGTATGGAAACGAAACAGATCACCCTTCGCAACTTAGACAAGTTCTCGCATATCGGACTTTTCAGCGGTGCGACGATCAGCAAAGAAGATGCGGATAAAGCCGAGGGTTTTCGAGATAAAGTACAGCTTGTTTTTGTGAGTTATGGAAGCAAAGAAGTGCAAGGAGGTCAAACGCGTCGAGGAGGGAATCCAGCAGAAGCTGTCGAGCAGCTCAAGGGTGCTGGAATCAACGCGCATTATTACCTTTCGCCTGAAACAGCCCATGAATGGCAAACTTGGCGTCGAAGCTTGAAGGAGTTCGCGCCACTGTTGTTTCGCAAGGACCTTAAGTAGCCACCCGCTGCCAAGCGGTGGAAGATCCCGAGGAAAACCCCCAACCGTCTGGCGACAGTTGGCTACACCCTTGGGCGATCGCATCGTGAATCGCAACCACTCGTTCTATGTAGCCACCTGCTGCCAAGCGGTGGAAGGTCTCGAGGAAGACCCCAACCGTCTGGCGACAGTTGGCTACACCCTTGAGCCTTCGCCGGTTCACACCACTTCCGTTGCAGCTTCTCGCTTTTTTCTTTGCGTCTTTAGATCTTCACGCAAGCCGATTTGGGGAAGGGGCCAGGATGGGTTTTGCCGAAATCCAGGTGCTTGATTGCAATTGCGGCACAAGCTCGTGTCATTGCACCCATTGAGTTCTTTGGTCCGCATAGCGACATACGCTTCTCCATTCCAGATTTCGCGAAGCGATTGTTTTTTTAGATCACCTAAGGTGACACTTGCATCGAAGTCGTAGCAGCAAGGTACGACACGGCCGTCCCAAGCGATCACGACACTTTCCCAAAGCATAAAGCATGGATGTTCTCGGAGGCGCTGTTGATGCTCAGCGCGAGAATCGATGGAAGCAAGTTGCACGAACTGCGGATCTTGATTTCCCCATGTCACAAAAGGTTTGAACATGATTTCATCTGCGCCAGCGGCAAGCCAAGTCTGTTTGAATAGTTCCAGTTGTGATTTTGTTTCTTCCATCACAATGATCGACAAAGTGACTTTAGGTTTTGATCGTCCAAGCTGTTTTCTTAAATCAAGAAACCCCCTGACGTTTTCGCAGACTCTCTCGAACGTGAAGGTCGAGCTTAGGCGTACCTTTTCGTAGACTTCTTTCGAAGCTCCATCGACGGCGATGAGGATTGTGTCCAAGCCTGAGTCGAGGATGGCTTGTGATTTTTTTTCATCCAGCAAAGTGGCGTTGGTCGAGATCCCCAGATCAGGGACACCTTTGCTCTTGGCCATTTCGATTTGATGAAACAACCTAGGATTCATCAGAGGTTCACCAAACCAGTGAAACCAGCAAGGCTCTTTGTAGAAATCGATATCATCAAGGATCTTTGCGAACAGATCGTCGGTCATGCTTCCTAAGGAGCGTTCCATGATGTCCGGTTCACCGCGCGGGCACATCACACAACGGAGGTTGCAATAGTTCGTCGATTCGATAGCGAAGACTTCTGGCAGATTCCTCAACTTGCTCCAGCCATGGTGGTAGCCATAGTTTCGCCAGAACTGATTTTGAAGTTTCTTCAAATAGCTAAACATAGAAGTCGACGTCTTTCCGATTCGTTTTGAGCCTTTAGTATGGTTTGGCAAGCAACGAGGATAATACACCTAGTTCCCGATAGCTAGCGTCAGAGCTTATTGTTGTTGGTGAATGGAGCGGAAAGTTAGATTGATTCGTTCTCCAACTGGACGTTTTGTTTTGGGAACTTCATGTTGCCAATGTTGCTGCATCGATCCGGCCATGATCAGCAGCGAGCCGTGGGAGAGCGGAAAGGCTTGCGTGATCCGTGATAAGTTGTGACGGATACGAAAATTTCGAGTAGCGCCGAGGGAGAGAGAGCCGATCAGGGGTCCCATTTCGGGTTCGTTGTCAGCGTGCCAGCCCATGCTATCGGACCCGTTTCGGTATAGGTTGGCCAAGCAGTAGTTCCACGAAGTTGAGGCGAGAGACGCAAGCGAGGGCATTTCTTCGGCGAGGGCATTGCATTTCAACTCCGCCAAGTTTTTGAGTTCAAGCAGGCCAGGTGTCCAGTCGAGGGCATGGTATTCGTGTTTGGAGTAGCGGTAGGAAAGACCGTGGTTACCGTAGGAAGCGATCAAACGAGGCTGTGGGTATCCGAAGAGACCAGGTTTTTGTTCCCATTTCAGGTTAGATCGAAGGTCATCGAAGGCTTCGTTGGCGCTAGTTTGAGCGAGGAAATTGCGGATCAGGACGAGCAGACCGCCATCATCGAGGCAATGGATCTCGACGGGTGAGAGAGGGTTGCAATGGAGCGTCATAGTGAGGATTCGGCAGTGAATTCATTGGTAAAGCCGCTTTAGCATAACGACCGCTGCATGGAATAAGTAACCTTGATGAGTGAGTTTGTTGGGTTTGATTGGAAGAAATGGTCGTTGGAAGGTTGTAGTTTAGGAGATAGGCTTGAAAAAGTTTTAGTCACAGAGTAAATTCTGGATCAAACTCCCCTGTAGCTCAGTCGGCAGAGCAGCCCCGGCGCGCCGGGATTAATCCGCGTGACGGGTAACAGAGGAAACCAGACCAAACTCCCCTGTAGCTCAGTCGGCAGAGCAGTCCCGATCCATCGGGATTAATCCGCGTGACGGGCAGCAGAGGAAACCAGAACAAACTCCCCTGTAGCTCAGTCGGCAGAGCAGCGGACTGTTAATCCGCGTGTCGGTGGTTCGAGCCCACCCGGGGGAGCTTTCGTCAAAGTTCTAACTTTGGCGACCAAAAGAGTTAACGCTCGGCATCGAGAGATCGACCGCCGGGCGTTTTTCATTTCTAGGCAGGAAATCACAAGGATTTGTGAGTTTTTTGGGCTCGGGTCGCCCAACTCGCTTCGATCTCTGTTCGAAGAGAGATTTCCGGAGTGCGAGTGCAACCTTCAAGGTTGCGCCTGAGAGTGCGGAAAAACGGTCTCGAACTCTCTGGCTCTCTGTTTTCGATGGGCTCCAGAATTAACACAGAGTTTTCACTCGGACCCCAGGTGAAAACGGGTTCGAACTATCGTCCACGGGTTCGAGAACCTCCACAGAGATTGCCGTCACGGACTTTCTGCACGTCCGTAGGGAGGAAAGCTTGGGGGATGATTGGGAGTCAGAACTTAATCAGCGCGCGAAAGAGATCTCGCTCATGCGTGAGTTGGGACTCTCGACCGATTCAACTTCACTTTCTCCAGGAGATGTAACGGATGACGAAGACATTGCAGTCGATCCAGCAGAGTGAGGCAGCCGCCGAGTCGGTACCCAGCTCTCTACGAATCGTTTGTGAAGATGCCAGTTCGATCAGTTTACAAGCCGCTGAGGCTGCCGAAGAAGGCAAGCCGGCGTTGCGAAAGTTCTCTATGGTTGAATAAAGCTGGACGCGTTTGCATAGTCAAAAAACTTTCACAAGCTCCTTCCCCAAATCAAATAAAGCGATGCAAAAGTGTTTGCAATTAAGAAACTTGCCGTAAAAAAATTGCGGTAAATGCGGTTTATTCGCCAACACTGCAAAAACACTCCCAGCGTTAGAAAGAGAACTGTTGGTTCCCAACTTAAACGTACGGTTTCCAAAAGCTTGTGCCCAAAATCGGTGGTACTCTCGAACAGTGTTCCGCTCCATGTCACTGATATCCAAGTAAACAAAACAACACTGGGTGTGAAAACGATCAATGGAGCATACCAAGCAAGGAAAGTTATATTCTTGGACGCCACTATATGTCCCACCATCTATTGCGATGCTTCTCGCTCGTTTTTTTACATGGCTTGACGCCGTTTGCAGGGCGAACATCCAGGTATTTGTTGAACCAGCAACCTTCAGCTAACGGCGAACCTTGAAGCTCAATAATCCAATCAACAGGGGTTACATCCTCGGGTCTGTGATTGCCAACGATTGGCGGGTACGCATTTGAGTTGTCAACTGTTCCAACGCCTGGTCCAGATGTGATAAGGTTAAAGTCGCTATCATACGTACACTGTTGAGCAGGACTGCCTTCAGACCGAAGATCCCACGATGCCCCCGGATGATATTTTTGCAAATATAATGGGTAAGCTACAGATGGGACAAGTGCGAATCCTGGGGGTGAACAAGGCACATAGTGTGCACTGCGTCCAGACAGCAAATCACAGATTGAGGTTTTTGAACACCGAATTGAACATGGGCATGCTGGCAGAGAAGAGTAATCAGGCTTTCCGTTTTTAGTTTGTTCGTTATACCAATTGTTAATTTCCCCTCCGCATCCTTACAGCGATCAATACATGCTTGTCTTGGGCGGTGTTTTGCCTCCCTAGAAAGTGGAATTCCCTCCGATTAGGCTAACATAAGGGGTATGACTCAGTTGCAGTGAGAAACATGGTCGAAAATGTATTCGATTACATTCCCCATGTACGAGCTCGCGGCGAAGAGAAGAAATCCAAACGCAACAGCCGACAACGCGCTCGACGATTGGTGGTGGAACGGACTCATAGTTGGATGAATCGATTCCGAGGAATTCTGGTGCGTTGGGATAAAAAACTGAACAACAACATCGCAGGCTTACACCTTGCGTGCGCTTACATCACATTTAAACGCGCGGGGGTTTTCGGATAGGCTCTAAGGGAAAACATTGGGGAAAGTTGCGAAATAGAAAAATCGTGTGCAAGGCGACTCTGACACTCACCACATCGCGTCCCTCTGACGCTTGATCCACTCCATTGCTACTCGCTGTCAACCGACCCTCCTCGGGCCAGGCCCATGGTCCCTCACCGCTCTGGCGGACTGTCGTTGACTGATGGAGCGTTAGTCTTTAGGTGAACGTCGTTACTCTTCCTAGCGCCCTCGTCAACTACTCTACACCGATTAGATGTCTCGACATAAGGTATGGCGAAATCGACCTTTCTTCAACGGGCTGCTAGCCCACTTGGAAGGATGCAAAGCTATTTAGGAATCGAAGTTAGGCAAATGGAGACTCAAGATTTTGCAGGAGCTTTATTTTGCCCGTAAAGATGTCGAATTCACCAATAGCGTACTGCACACCAATACCTTTTCGCGATTCGGATTGAATGACAATCTCCTGTGCAAATTTACAATACAGTCGTGGAGGATCAGAATTGATAAAATCAGCAACCCAAATCCTTCTGAAATTCGGCTCTGAACGCAATTGAGAAACGTCTCCAAACGCATTCTCTTTGGGATTGTCAATCTCAAAGGAA
>JBJONT010000260.1:0-3740 GCA_046051705.1 Planctomycetota bacterium
GAGCCAGGAATTGCTTCCCGCAATGTCCGAGCGAGTCGCCCGCAATATTAGAACCGATGCGATACTCAGATCGAAACTTCCACCTCGGGAAGGCCAAAGTCCGAAAGCGATTCCGGAGCGAATTGGCGAACCGAGCCTGATAGAACACGTTGTGTACATCATCAAAGAGAACAGGACCTTTGACCAAGTCTTCGGTGATATCGGCCGTGGTCGAGCGAACCCAGAGTTGTGCATATTTGGTCGTGAGATCACTCCCAATCAGCACAAGCTGGTCGACGAGTTTGTGCTGCTTGATAACGCATACTGTTGCGGCATTCTCAGCGCTGACGGACATCAGTGGAGCACAACGGCGTTTGCCACAGATTATCTAGAAAAAAGCTTCGCAGGGTTTCCAAGAAGCTACCCGGATGGGATGGAAGAAAGTGACATCGACGCGCTCGCTTACTCCCCAGCGGGCTTCATCTGGGATAATGCTGTTGCGCATGGCAAGACCATTCGCAATTACGGTGAGTTCATGATGCCTAAGGTCCGTTGGAAGGATCCGACCAAGAAAGGAGCAGTGGACTTTTTAAGCTGCTTTAAAACATGGAAAGGAATCGAAGACTTAGTCATCTTTGAATCCACACCAGGAATCGAGAGCATCCGCGAGTTTTCTCCAACTGGATATGTCGGATGGAACATGTCGGTCCCCGATCAATTCCGCGCGGACTTTATCATAAAAGAATTAGCCCAATTCGAAACTCAAGGAACGTATCCCCAACTGACAATCGTCTGTTTGCCGAATGATCATACGAGTGGAACGGCAAAAAATTGCCCCACACCTGCTGCATGCATGGCCGACGGAGACTTGGCCACCGGACGGATCATCGAAGCATTGAGCCATTCAAAATTCTGGTCCAAAATGGCAGTATTCGTCATCGAAGATGATCCCCAAGCAGGCTGGGATCACATCAGTGGATACCGAACCACCGCGTTCGTGGTAAGCCCGTTCGCAAAGCGGGGAGCATTAGTAAGCACTCAGTACAACACAACGAGTCTGCTCCGCACGATGGAACAAATCTTAGGGTTGCCCCCGATGAATCAATTCGACGCAAGTGCGACTCCGATGTTCGATTGCTTCCAGGACACACCAGACTTACGCCCCTTTGATTCCGTTCCCGTCAACATTCCGCTCGATCAGATGAACCCTGGTTCCGTCGCCCTCCTTGAACCACTTCTGAAACTTCACGCACAGTGGTCCGAATCGATGAATTTTGAAGCGGTCGACAGAGCTCCGGAGGATCAACTCAATCGAGTCCTTTGGCATGCCATGAAGGGCCCGATAGTCCCTTATCCGCAATGGGCGATCGGTGCATTCGAGGATGACGACGACGAAGAAAATGAGGACGAAGAAGATGGCGATGAGTGATCAGCACGTCGACAGCGCTGGTGATGCTATAGCAAGGCCGGTCATCGCGAAGCCGGGCGTAGCGAAAACCGGCGTATAGAAGCCGGAACCAGCGAGCGACGTCGAAGCCGTTCGCTGGCAGATTTGATTGCTACAACGTCGCAGCGAGGTTAGGCACAAACGTTGCCGATTCGCCAATTGATTATGTTGCAGGGAGAACCCGAACGGTAATCGGTTCCGAAACGATGATCTCGGCAGTGTCGCGAGGCTCTGCCCTGGCTTGAGCTTGCTTGAGTGTTTCTTTTGCGGCGGCGACGAGAGCATCTGCTGCCATTTTCTTGGCCAAACATTCCGCTACCGCAGCGTCTGCGGCAGCTTTTTGCTCTGCGGGCGCGTTGGAAGCTTGCTGCGTCTTCTGCGTAAGTTCCTCGGTGATGTTTTTCAGTGCAAGTTCGGCTTTTTCGAGTTGCGATTGAGCGAAGATGACATCAAGGGGATTGTAACGGTACTTAGCAACCGCCGGTCCATAGAAGGCGATTGTGTAATCACCCGGGGCTGCTTTTATTGCTCCCGCCTGCAATTTCGCTTGGGATTCCTTATCTGCGATAGAAATATCAAATGGAGGATTTCCCTCCCAACCCGGTCCGAAGGTTTTCAATTGAATGACGTTGCCGGAGAACTCGCTTCTGAGAGTATGCACCAAGGGTATCGAAAGCGTTTCTCCTTGTTTGATCTCGTACAACTTTTTCTCGACCGGCGAGATGCTCAGCGGTGCGACTTCTGAGGTCGTAACCGACACTGGAATTCCAGCGACAAGGCGTGTAGCGGGAATCTCACCCCATGAATCCACGATTGGCCAAACCATTTGGGCCATTTGAACAGGGTGAGTAACATTCGTCTCACCCACCAGTGCTGTGGCAGAAAGCGTTGCATTCGACAAAGCTTGAACGGCATCTTGCGATGCAGTTAGCAGTACGATGCCTCTCATTTTGCCTGCTGGAATTTTCAGTCCAGCGGCGGAAACGCCGGCAGGTAGGCCTTCCATGGCAAGGGATATTTCACCGTCGAACCCATCGCGTCGAACAGCCACAACTTCGAGGGCTACAGTACTTCCGGCCCTCAATGCCAATGGCTTCGAAAGGGCGTTACGATCACCATTGCGAAGTTCCATATGCAAACCCCAAGAAACCACTGCGAAATCAGGTTGTGCCTTGCGAACAACCATGCGATAGATGTTCCTCGCATCCTTTCGTGTGCCGCCGAAGAGGTCGCTGACCGTGATCCGATAATTTCCGGTTTCTTTGATTTCGAGTTTACCCAAGACGTCGGTGGATCCACCATCGAATGGAGGGCCATCGTACGCATAACCATTGCTCGACGGTTTCATCGGACTGGCGATATCACTCAGCTCAGCAACATCTATCCATTGCTGCGAGTCCGCTTTTTGCATCTGCACCAAAACGGTCGCGTCGGTTGGTCGACCTAACCTCTCCGATGCTACCTCGATCCACCAAGTCTCCCCTTGATTTCCGGCAAACTCATACGTGTCGACGTCGGCAGCCGGGAAGAATCGTCCTTGGACATCCAATGGCAACGTAACTCGTTGCACTTCGATCTCTTCTTGTTCATTCATCGGTGCGCTCGCCGACAGCCCGGTAGGAGGCCAAGAGAATGCGCTCACATTGCGAGTTGATGGGAACGATGGTGCTGGAGCATCCAGTGGCAATTCTTGTAAGGTAAGGCGATAGAAGTATCCCGGACCACCTTTAAAGGTGAGTTCATGAACTTTTATCGTATGCTTGCCGGACACCTTAGCGACGAAGTCAATAACGTCTCCCGTCCGTTGCGCGATTAGATCCCCACCATTCGCATCTGCCAAGATCACAACCGGATCGAGTTTCGAGTCGATCCCGCGCGAACCACACTGGATCATATATCGCTTGCCAGCCTGAGCGTCAAAAGCATAAAAATCGATTGCGCGTGGACTCACCACTGAATTGCAAACGCTCGGTACAGGCAATGCAGTTGCTGTAGCGAGGGTTGTATTTCCTGGAGTCTGATTAACCTCGGGTAAACTACCGACCGAAAAGATACGTGCGGAGGAAATCCCCAACCGGCTTCTGATGCGAGCTTCGTAAAGCCCCACAGGTAGATCAGGCGCGATTTGAAGCGTGTACTGATTAGCGAGCAGGTTCCCGTTTGCATCCTTTTTTGCGACGCTTTGAATTCCGGGATGTTCGAAAATCAGCTCTCCTGGATTTTCAAGGTTTTCACCGCTGATCGTTACATCTACAGATGAGCCGACGCGACCACCCATCGGTTGGATCGAAAGCAAACGGGGCAACGGCAGGCA
>JBJONT010000261.1:0-3233 GCA_046051705.1 Planctomycetota bacterium
TTCAGCGCAGGGATCAACTACATGTTCAGCATCGGCAGCGCAAGGGACATGAACTACGACGATCGCTTCGAAACCGATGGGTTGTTCTGGACCGGCGCCTTCGCCAAACTCGCCAAATGCACCGATGGCTCCAGCAATACCGTGATGGTCGCCGAAACGATTCTCGGTGATAAACAACTCAGCCCGGACATGCCATTGCGTCAACCTATCCGACGAATCGCCAACTGGGTGGGAACCTCCGCCAACGCCAACGGCAGAGGCTACTTCGCCAATGGAACCCTTATCAGCAACCCCAATCTCCTCAGCCTCTTTCCCAGCATCGTCAACTCCTACCGAGGCAATCGCGGAGAAAGCTGGATTCGTGGAGTGCCGCATGCAACCACTATCAACGGGTACCTGACACCAAACCACCGTATTCCCGATATCGGATTCCACGGCCGAGGCTTCTACGCGGCTCGATCCATGCACGGCAGCGGTGCGCAGTTAGGATTCGCGGATGGTTCCGTACGTTTCATCGCAAACAGCGTCGACGAATTAGCCTACCGAAACACCTTCTCAGCTAATGGCGGTGAAATAGCCGTATCTCTGGATGACTAATTCTTTTCGGAACCAACTCCGAGAATACCAACAATTCTCGCAAAATTGAAAACAGTAGGAACTCCAACCAAAATCGTTGCTTTTGGCGAAGCCGAATACTAACACCTGTAATTCGGCGCTCGATGGGCAGCGATCAAGGCAAACTACTGGCAAACTACTGAGGCTTGCGAGGAGGAGCGAACTTAATTCGCTCGACCAATCGCTGGATCTGATCCCCCTGCCTCTGCCCAGTAACGGTCGAGATTGCGGAAATCACATGCGCATAACGCAAGTTGTAATCCAAATCGATTTCAACCTCAGGGCCTTCCTCTGGACTCGGCGGTGCGTTCCCACCCGTTTGTTGCAAAATGAAAGCTCGCAACTTCGTGAAATCATTGCCAAACGAACGAGTCTCATCGACGACGATGTCGACCAACTCCCCGTCTGTATTCGATCGCAACCGCAACTTGATCGGTAGGTTCGTATTGTCCGCAGCTCCTGAACCGCCGCCGATCGGCATGCGGATATTGAAGTCCCCTTCCTGCGCAGCGATCTTGAACGTCATCACGAAGAAAATCAGCAGCAAAAAGATGATGTCGATCATCGACGTCAACTGCATCTCTACCTTCTCGTTGCTTCTGGATTTGAATTTCATTCGCGAATCCTTCTCGTCGTCTCGTAGCGAATCGTAAACTTCCGGAACCTACTGGCTGATTTCTTCTTTGGCCCTTAGGGCAAATTTCTCAAACCCAGACTCCTGACACTTCTTGATCAGTTCTTGCACCATACCACCCGCGGTATTGCCATCGGAACGAATGATGATATTGGCATCCTTCGCCCCCTTACCCTTGGACTGCAACACTTTCGTTTCGAGTTCGAGCAAAGGTCGCAATCCAGCGATCGTTGCCGTCTCAGGCCCCATGTAAACTGAGCCATTGAAAGCCAAGTTAATCACGATCGGATTCTCTAAGGGCGCTTCCGCTGGCTTCGCTAACTCACTGGTGGGCAACTTGATACTTTGATTCTGATCGTCCTGCGAAAAATTGATGAGAACCATGAAAAAAATGATCAACTGGAACACCATGTCGATCATTGCCGTCATGTCCCCTTCCGCAGCTTTCGTATCGAATTTTCTTCGAATCGCCATCGTATCCCCCCAAATCCCACACGTGTATTTTGCGTTGCGAACAACGCCGCAGAATCACCTACAAAATTACTTGCTGGACTCTTCGAATCGCTCAAGCAACTGTTCCGCTTTCGAACCAGCTTGCATGATCTGCT
The DNA here is from genome assembly GCA_046051705.1 of Planctomycetota bacterium. Lineage (GTDB taxonomy): Bacteria > Planctomycetota > Planctomycetia > Pirellulales > Pirellulaceae > JBKCUI01. The sequence goes on from JBJONT010000261.1 coordinate 1,858, forward strand.
TCTGTACCATGTTGCGGAGAATGTTATAGATAACGATCGCAGGAATGGCCAAATAAAGACCAACAAGGGTCGTATAGAGAGCTTGCTCAATACCACCAGCGAGCGCACTGGGCTTTGGGGTCTGCTGACTGCTTGCAATGGTACCGAAGGACTTCACCATCCCTTGAACGGTCCCGAGCAATCCAACCATCGGGCTGATGTTTCCGATCAATGCGATGTAACCGATCAAGTGTTCGATTTTCATGGTCTCAGCATCACCTGCAACCTGCATGGCATCCAGAGCAGCTTCCTTTCCCTTGGAAAGTTGCGGCAAACTGGAATTGAGCAAGGTTCCGAGGAAGCTCTCATCAGCAGCGAGTAACTCGGCAGCCGCTTGCGGGTTATTCTCCGAAAGACTCGCTTCAACTCCTTGAACCAAGTCATCAGGTACGAAGTTGTTCTTCTGCACCGCTAAGATCGCCCTAACCACCAAAGCGACCAAGATGATCGACATGATCAAGAAGGTGATTGCATACATCGTCCCCAATGCTTGCCACGTCTTAATAAGCATATTCTCGCTGGCAGGCGCTGCGGCAGCTTCAGCGGCTGGCTCCTGAGCAAGCCCCACTGAGCTCATCATGATCATAAAAGATACTGCTGAAAGGTTCCGGCCAACTCGGGAGAAGAACAAGGAACGGATCGAGCGAGAAAACGCTGGCATGGGAACTCCAGTATGCATGTGGATTGGTGGGATGAATACCATTGGAAGAGTGAATGGAACGCAGGAGCTATTCTAGGTCTATACCGGCTCCTAAGTTCCAACCGGTTCCTAAGTTCACTACCGGCCCACTTATTCTAACGAACTTATTCGGTGCCGGGATAATTGGACAAAACAAAACAGGGAGGAAAGGGCACAGTTTTTCATTTCTATCCCTTCGAACCCACGAGCGCCGACTACTTCTTTACCCAAGGAGAGGTCGGATAGAGCTTCTCCAACTTTTGCTTGGAGTCTGCTGCCCGTTGATTATCTCCAACCTTGGTCCAAAGCTGAGTCAATTGATACAGTGCCTGAGCATGCTGTTCGCTCTGCGAACCATAAAGCAGATCGGTTTTCAGATACGACAAAATCGCTTCGTCGTTACGTCCTGCACTCGCCAACAATGTTACAAGGGTGTTGAAAAGCTCGGCAAAGAGCTCTGCATCGGTAGAGTCCCCTTCGTCGACCATCTTCTCCAATTCGCCGATCGCCTCGTTCGCTTTCCCCTCGGTGGCATCGCATTGAATCACTCCAATTCTCGCCATCTTTTGAAACTTCAGCGAAATCGGATCGGATACCTTTGCCTCCATCACGGCTTGGAACTTGCTCTTCGCTTCCGCATTCTGCTTCTGAGCCATCA
>JBJONT010000262.1:0-2786 GCA_046051705.1 Planctomycetota bacterium
CGGCATCCGGCCTGCTTGGAGCTTTCGCAATTGGCACGCTACATATCTTTCGCCGTTCTGCTCGCAATTCTTATTCTCATCGGAGTCCTATTCTACAAGGTGATGATCGGGTTTTTTATCCCTGTTTTCATCGCAGTTGTTTTAGTGGTCGTATTCCAACCACTGCACCGTTGGGTTCTCAAAAAAGTTAATGGCAAACCACACCTTGCCGCCACACTGACCACCGCACTGATCGCCGGAAGTGTCCTTGTACCCGCCGGCATCATCATCGGATTGGCCGCTGTTCAAGGTGTTCGGTTGCTCGATGACCTCAACGAATCGAACATCCGCGTCGGCCTGAGTCGCTTCCGATCCAACCCCTACGTGAACCTTGAATCACCCGCCGCCAACCAACTGCGCAGCATCGATGCGAAAGTTCGCGAGATCCAAGAAGTCGTCTCCAGCGCTACGAATTACGCCGAAGTCACCGATACACGAGGGAGAATGGCGGGTGATATCGCCGATATCCGCTCGCGACTGACCGAAATCCCAAACTCCATCCTCGAGTTCTACCAAGGCAAAGCCCATTTTGCTGCCGCTGATATAGATCAAAAGCAATTCGTCGACCAACTCTTTGCTAAAACATTCACGGAAACAATCGAGCTGAGTTCTAGCATTCTATCTGGTAACCGCACACCGGATGCTCAACCTTTGGGGAATAATGAATCGCAGCAAACACAAGCCGAAGCACAGCAATCGCAACAAGAGTCGCAACAACAAATACAACACCTTCGGGAAGAAGCCGGGACGCTCAAAGCCCGGATCGTACGATCCAACGAAGTTCCAGATCAACTGAACCATCGTATTGATGAAGCTCGTCCAGCAATGATCGACCAACTCGTCGAGTCCCAACTGCTGACCGCAAAACTCAATCAAGCCCTCGACCGACTTGCTCCTTCCGAAATCGGGAACTTGGCAAACCTCCAAGACTCAATTTGGAAACTGCAAAGTGAATGGGACAGCGCCCGCGAAAACTTCCTCGGCGGACGCTTTACCTCGGTCCTCAAAGACATCGCGAACCCATCACCGGAACAAGTCAAAGGTACGATCGATAACGCATTCGCTTACATCCAACCTAAACTCCTAAGTTTTGGCGGCGGCTCTGTAGCTTTCGTCGTCAAATTACTTGTCGGAGTTACAGTGCTACTCGTCGCTCTGTATTTCTTTCTTGTCGATGGCCCAGGCATGATCCGAACCCTGATGGAACTGAGCCCCTTGGATGATCGATACGAAGCTGAAATGCTCTCGGAATTCGATCAAACATCGCGAGCAATAGTACTTGCCACGATCCTCTCGGCGGTCGCCCAAGGGCTCTCCGCAGGTCTAGCTTACTTCTTTCTCGGAGCACCATCGGCCTTTCTGCTAACTGCTCTTACGATGGTCTGTGCACTGATCCCTTTCGTCGGCACAGCAATCGTGTGGGTCCCAGCGGCTCTTTATATGGCCGTCTACCAAGACCGTGTTCCGCAAGCTATCGCACTTGCCATCTACGCATTGCTAATTGTCGGCACCATCGACAACCTAATCAAAATGCTGATCCTTCATGGCCAACGCCAACTGCATCCACTCCTGGCTCTCCTGAGTGTTCTCGGTGGGATCCAAGCTCTCGGCCCGATCGGGATACTCATCGGCCCCCTGGCAGTAACCCTACTTCAAACCACCTTGAGCATCTTCCGGCGTGAAGTTATCGAATTGAACAACGGCCCAGTAGAACCAATCGCCGAACCATCGACGAACACTACCACGCCGCCCTCACCGAACCCACCAACCTCACCGAACGCGGCACCTGAAGCAAACACGATTTCAACGCCGCAATAACATGCCGTGCAACTTCGTCTTAAAACCTAGTCGATGAAGAATTCGACTGTGTATCGCGTCCTGCGGATCGATGACCACATGGACAACTTGCTTTCTCTCGAGTTGCAGTTGTCGCAAACTCTCACTGATCAAATAAACCCACTGCTCGGTGCGCAAATCGTTATCTTCAATGGTTGGCAGAGTTAACCGAGCAATTCCTGGATCTATTCCGGGAAGAGACATTTCTGGGTACCAGACCGTAAGTTGTAACTCAGCGCGGTTTGGGGCTCCGCAAGTCAACTGGTAGACAATTCGCTCGCAGTGACCGAAGATCACATTTTCCCACCAGTTCGGACGATCTTGTTCGATAATCCTGCTAACGGTGCTCGTGCGATGGATTCCCATTTGCACACGATCCATCGGAGGACGAAATCGAGATACGACTAACTCCCTGCACTCCGTCGCACGGTAAGGTTCGAAGCCAGCTTGCCGCATCCAAGCGTGTAACCGTACATCGTTCGAATCGACTCCGAGCAATCCATCACCTTCTGCAACACCGTGATAGTAGATGCTCTCATCAAATGCACCCAGTCCACAGCAATGCGTCTGCTCGTTGGCTCGTCCCTCACGCATCGCTACCTCAAGCAATTGACTTGCGATAAGCGATTCATCATCACCAGGAACGACACACAAACGATGGATGATCAACGAGTCGTGTCCGATACCCTTCGCTTCCGGATTGCGTCCAAAATGGATCCAGCCCGACGCCTCGCCACTTACTTCATCGATCGCAATTTGGAGTTCGCTGTATCGGAAATAAGGCTTCGAAAGAACACACTGGTCAAAGACGAAAGGGAGACATTGGGACTTTGAACCGTAAGCCTTATGGTGGGCTTCCCAAATTTTTGAGAGACTGAGCGTATCGGTGTTTTGGAAAGGCCGAATGCTCC
>JBJONT010000263.1:0-4677 GCA_046051705.1 Planctomycetota bacterium
TTCTTGCGTCCAAGATCAAACGTTCGAGTCGTTACGATTTCACTAGCAAGGATCGGTGTGTTCGGGCGAATCGGTGTCCCGACTGTAACAGTCGCATCCTTCTTTGGTCGTGTACCTACAACCTCGAATTTGAGCAACGGAACGGGAGTCGCTAGCGTGCCATCCGGACCACGACCGTCAAGGTGCGACATCCAGTTGTTCAAGTACAATTCTGATGGGGCGTTCGTGAAGTCAACGATAATGTCCGCACGCTTCGCTGGGCAAAGGGTCATGCTTTCGCGTTGCATCGCAAACGGCAACAACCAAGCGTCATTACCGACTTGCAGGAACGGCCGACCATCGGAGAATCGCAGATCATAGTACCGAGCGCTCGAGCCATTGAGCAATCGGAAACGATACTTGCGCCGCTGAACCTGGAACTTCGGCTGCACTTTACCGTTGACCAAGTACACGTCGCCGATCGCGCCGTTGTGGTCGAGCATGTCGTAATACAAGGTACCGTCAGCGTTGAAGCGACGGTCACACAAAACCAACGGAACATCCAGGGTTGGCAAGACTCCCGACGAAATCAAATTCTCTTCAAGGCGATCCGTGCAAAGATACAGACCGCTAAGCCCAAACTGAACGTTCGGACCAGTCAAATCCATCGCATGGTCGTGGTACCAACAGGTCGAGACGGATTCAGAGTAATCCGGGTGGCCGTTGTGAAGAGGCACGCAATTTGGGTAGAAGTAATCCCGATCACATCCGGGATCACAAAAGAACGTGGGGAAACCGTCGGCGTGCGATGGGGTGTGTCCGCCGTGCAAGTGAATCGAAGTTTCCACCGAAAGCTTGTTCACAAATCGAACTACGATTGGCTCACCAATTCGAGTCTTAATCGTCGGACCAGGTAAAATACCATTATATGTCCATACTGGCGTTTTAACCCCAGGAATGTACTGATGAATCGACGGACGCTGCTCGATTTTGTAGTACTTGATAGGGAACTGCGTCCACTTTGCGACATCCGCAAACTCGGGAGCAACGCCGTGATGCGCAGATCCAGGAACAAACGGAGGGGCTCCGTTCCTCGAAGTCAGCGGTTGCAAGACCGGTGGCATCGGCAAAGGTTGCTGGAACGGTTTGAAAGGAATCGTTGTCGGAGGCAATGGCGGATCGACTTGAGCGTGAGCGAATCGCCCCCAAGCAAACCCTGATACCGTCGCAAGGGTGGCGGCGCTCAAAAATCGACGACGCCCATTGTCGAGCGTGGCGTCTAATCCAGCGGCCCCTTGCTGAATCTCCTGACCACTTGAATTTACTATACGAGAATCCACACCACCCGCCGCTGCTCCCAAAGAGCGCGTCGTCTTATTCGATCGATCCATGTCTCCAAACGCCTCGCCTGAGAATCGCTGCCAGTAACCCGAAAGAGAGAAGGTTATGCTGCGATTCCCAACACAAAGATCTACTGATACCCAGGAAGAGTATGGATGACGAACCAAATTTGCAGGTTCGTCCCAAATGGCGCTAGGTCTCCCTGGTCGTGACTTCGCGGGGATGATAGTACACGACCTGGAGAATGCCAACTGGTGTTTACAGAAAAATCAGACTGAAATTACGACTTCACCACTATGTAATCTCCTGGGTTTTTGCCACTTTCATGGAAAAAATCACTCCAAATTCCCCAACGGCACCATCGTTGAGCCTCCAGGAAAATTTCTGGTGCGCACTTGGGTCAGCCGCTCAAGAGTACTCACAATCCCCCCAAATGGCTGGAGAGCCGGGGTCGCTCCCCACCAATTCGTCTGATCGTTCCCGAAAGTTAAAACCCCTCCATGCTGCGTCCTGTCCGCATCAACCACAGGATCCCGATCGAATACCCCAATCGACTTGCGAAGCCGATCGATGCTGGCTAAATCTCCAGTTAGAAAAACCCAAGGGGAAATCCCTTCGCGATTCTCGATCCCATTGACCTCCATGTAAGCGGCTAACCGCTCCGGTGTGTCCTTGTCGGGCTCGATCGAAATCGACACGAAACAAATATCTGTGATTCCCTTCGCCGCAAGCTCCTCCCTCGCTCGCTTGATGTTCGCCGTCATCCCAGGACAAATCCCCTTGCATACGGTGTACATAAAGTTCACCGCAAGCTTCTTGTCCTTGACGAACTCTTGATAAAAATCAACCTCCCGCCCTTGATGGTCCACCAACCGCACCTTGGCAAATCGGTCCGACTGCCGGTTGCCACTCGGAGGACGATCCACCTCCGATTCAACCGAAGTCGCCACAGGACGATTTCCGGCTAAACCGATAGACAAAATGGCCAGGAGCAAACCACTAACAACAATCGAAGCTTTCCAGCCTGTATTTTCCAACGTCATCCCAGTCACCTCTATGCCAAGCATTTCAAAATCAAGATTGCGATAAAACGAATTCACTACCAACGCTTGTCTACTCGACAACGTTGAAATTCATCATCATTCGCAAATCTTCGTGCTCGACGTTGTGACAATGGAATGCAAAAGGCCCCTTGAAAGTCCGGAACTTCATGAAAATCTCAGCCGAAGTACCGCCTTCAAGATTAACCGTATCTGACTTGAAGGACTCCCATAGTGGTGGAGCCTGCCCGTTGATCGATTGAACTTGGTAACTCTCAAGGTGAACGTGGATCGGATGCCACCAACCACCGCTGTTGTTGTTGAAAATCCAACGCTCCGCTGTGTTTAGCTTTGGTGACGCATCCATACGAGTCGGCTCATAAAGCTGATTGTTAATCACCCACGATCCATTGGATCGACCGAAATCGAAGACACGAGTGGTCTGAATTTCGCTTGCCAATATCGGAACGTGCGGCCGAATAGGTGTACCCTTCTCGACCTTCGCATCATTGCGAACACGATTCCCAACAACCTCAAACTTCATCAACGGCGTCGGCGTTAGTGCCGCCCCGTCAGGCTTGCGGCCACTGGACTGGGCCATCCAATTGTTAAGGTAGACCACCGATGGTGCATCGCTGAAGTCAACAATGATGTCAGCCCGCTTCGCCGGGCTAAGCATCATGCTTTCGCGAGGCATCGCAAATGGCAACAGCCACGAATCATTCCCAACCTGCAAAAATTCACGCCCATCGGAAAAACGCAGATCGTAATACCGCGCATTCGACCCATTGAGAATCCGGAAACGGTACTTCCGCCTCTGCACCTGGAACTTCGGCTGAACCTTGCCATTAACCAAGAAGATGTCGCCAATCGCGCCGTCGTGATCAAGCATATTGTAGTAGAACGTCCCGTCCGCATTGAACCGACGATCGCATAAGACCAAAGGCACATCGAGCCTCGGCAAGACATTCGATGCGATCAAATTTTCTTCGATACGATCCGTGCAAAGGTACAGCCCGCTCAAACCGAAGAACACATTCGGACCTGCAATGTCCATCGCGTGGTCGTGGTACCAAGCCGTCGAAATCGATTCGCTGTAATCCAGTTTGCCATTATGCATCGGAACCGTGTTCGGATAGAAATAATCACGATCCTTACCAGGCTCGATGAAGTAAGTTGGGTAGCCGTCGGAATGCGATGGAGTATGCCCACCATGCAAGTGAACCGAAGTCTCAACCGATAAACGATTGCGAAAACGAACAACGATCGGCTCACCAATGCGAGCCTTGATCGTCGGACCGGGCACGATGCCATTGTAGGTCCACACAGGAGTCTTCACTCCGGGAATAAACTCGTGCCGACTCGGCCTCATATCCACCGTGTAATACTTCAGTGGAAACTGAGAGTACTTCGCAACATCCGCAAACTCAGGCGCAATTCCATGAAAAGCACTTCCCGGCACGAACGGTGCCTGCCCGTTCCGCGACGTTAATGGTTGCAAGACCGGCGGAACCGGCAAGACAGTTTGGAATGGACGAACTGGAATTGGGGTCGGTGGCAGTTCCGGCTCATCTCCCGCTTGCCCATAAGCAAATTTCGCCCAAGCGGCACCCGAAAGGGCCGCAACCGTCGCCGACCCAAAGAACTTCCTCCGGTCTGCTTGCCCACCTAAAACCTTATCAGCGACACTACGCCCAATCTCTACGCGACGAACTCCATGGTTACCCAATGACATTGATTTCCTTGCTCCACCACTGCATCCGAAGCCAAAAATTGACTCCGAACTGCTCATTTAAAAAGAGATCACTGCGTGCTTAGTTTTAATAAACACTCAGTGGCGCAGATCTCTTATCGAACTTCTGCCACACAGTAGCGAACAACCGAAAAACTCCAACCTACTAGGATTAAAATCCCTCTCAAATAACGCCCATGTAACCCACTTGCAAAACGATCATTAAAACCGCTTTTTCCCAGCGTTTTTACACATCCACAAACCCATTCGTCAACCTTAAGCGACAACCGAAAACACATGTGAAAACCCAAGGCGACCATTTTTAAATCAATAGGTAAACCAATAGTTACACCCGACTGCCAAATATATTAAATATTGCAATCGACCGCGCAATCGTGGTGCGGGTCTCTGGCCCGTAGTCCGCGCATTCGTAGTACGGGGCTCCGGCCCGTAGTCCGCGCATTCGATAGGGGTAGGGAAGACGCATTGGATTGCGTCTCCCCTCCCTCCAAACCGGACAGGCGGATTTCCCGCATCCGGCTTTCCAGTCGATAGCTAAGCTTTTGGCTTCCTTTTCAAGGGCTG
>JBJONT010000264.1:0-6285 GCA_046051705.1 Planctomycetota bacterium
CAGAGGGTTGCCGAAAGTGCGAATCGACGCCGCAAGATCTTGCAGATGGTTCAGGAATCGATTGGGCAATTGCGTTTGGACATGAAGTACTTGGTCTTTGATTTGGAAGCCACTCGGCGGGAACGCGACGACTTGGAGTTGCAAGTAGGGAAAATGATGGGCGAAGGGGATTTAGAGGGGGGAGAGTTAGGAAATAGCGAGACGGGTGGGGAAGATCCTGTTGGCTGAGATTCAATTGGCTGATTTGTTGATGGTTCGGGCATATTAATTTGCCCGAATCGACGGTTTTGCTTACTCTGAAAGAGGGGTACCGGCTAAAAATCGGCTTGGAACCGCGAGAACGATTCCCCTTTTAGAGAACCGACATTCCTCGAGTAAGTGTATAGGCCATGGAGTTTACGCCCCGATCCTTAACGCAGCGTTTGATTGACTTGGAGTTAGCGACATCCCAGCAGATCGATCGATTATGGGGTGAGTTGCGAACAGACAACGTCAGTTTGGACGAATTGAAATCGCTTTTGTTGAGGAAGGGTATCCTCACGAACTATCAGCTTGATCGCATGCTCACTGGCGAGCGGTTGGGTTATTACTACGGGCCTTACAAGGTCTTGTACATGATCGGTGCTGGTACGTTTGCTCGGGTATTCCGGGCGGTGCATCGCGAGACGGGTAAGGTTGTTGCGGTCAAGGTTTTGCGACGTCGGCACCGAGATCAAGTGGCTCAAGTTGAGCAGTTCTTGCGTGAGGGTCGGATGGGGCTTGAGTTGCGTCATCCGAACATCGTCACGATCTACGATATCATCAATGATCCTCGTTCTCCTTATTTGGTGATGGAGTTTGTCGAAGGGGAGACGCTGCGTGAGATTTTGAAGATCCGTGGCAAGTTCGAGCCGGAGCATGCTTTGAAGATCATGCATGACATCTGTTCCGGATTGGACTTTGCTTTTCAGAAAGGGATTACTCACCGCGACTTGAAGTTGTCGAACGTGTTGGTGCATTCGAGTGGTCGTTGCAAGTTGGTGGACTTTGGTCTCGCTGCGTTGGCAGACACATCGTCGCCGGAAGCGATTGCGGATTGTCCTAGTGCGCGAGCGATCGATTACGCGGCACTTGAGCGAGGGACGGCGGTGCGCAAGGGTGATCATCGAAGCGACATCTACTTCGTGGGATGTATTTTCTATAACGTGGTCTCCGGTAAGGCGCCTTTGGTGGAGACCCGGGATCGGTTGATGCGACTGAACGTTACGCGATTTACCGATATGCCTTCGTTGGGTGAAGTCGCCCCTGGGATGCCCGACAGCATTTATGCGATTTGCAACAAAGCGATGGAGTTCAATCCCGAGAAGCGTTATCAAACACCTGGTCAGATGTTGGCTGATGTGGACTCAGCAATGAAGAAGCTTCAGCGTGAGAAAGAAGCACCTGCTGGGGGGGCGGCGACAAGTGATGGAGGGGTTGCATCCGGAGGGGGCGCAGGCAGAGCAGAGGTGGTAGACGCCGAGGATTTGCTTGAGGGGCAGGGCAAGACGGTGATGGTGGTAGAGAACAAAGCCGAGTTGCAAGATCTGCTGCGAGAGAAGTTAAAGAAACGCGGATATCGCGTACTAGTGTTCAGTGATCCCGAGCGAGCATTATCGAAGTTTGCTCCGGGGGAGTTGGCTGTAGCCGATTGCGTGGTTCTATGCGCGACAGATCTTGGAAATCTGGCACTGGATGCATTCAATCAGTTTGCATCCGACGAGCACACCAAACATATTCCCGCTGTTTTGTTGGTGGATCCAAAGCAGCAGCACATTATTCGCGGAGCGAAGTTATCCGATCGGCATGTATTGATGCCGATGCCTTTGAAAGTCCGCGAGTTGCGTCAAGCGTTGGTGCATCTGACGGCTAAAGCAGTTGATAGTCCAGCGCAAGAATAGCGCAGTATAAACGAAAAAGAGATATATATGATTGGAACGCGCTTTGGTTTCCGAGCTCGGTCAGGCGTTCGATCGGTGAGGGATTTGTGCATAGAGTTTCGCCGCTTCGCGAGCCTTTGTTTGTTGGGTTTAACACTTGCTTGCGTCACCACGTTGCGTGCGTCTGGGGAGCAAGGTCCGGAAGCTTGGTTGCCAGAGGGAACCATTCTGTTTGGACGGATCGATGCGAGCGATCGTTGGTTAGAGCATCCGGTTGTGGAGTCTTTGAAACAATCAGAGGCATTCAAGAAGTTATGGCGAACACCGGAAGCGTTGCAGCTTCGCGGTGGTATCACGGTCGCTGAATTTGCGTTAGGGATGAAGCTTGATCGGTTGGCGAATTCTCTTTCTACACATGGGATGTACGTTGCGATCGACAAGGAGACCAAAGGTATTGCTGTGTTGTTGCATACCGAGGGAGAAGCTTGGTTGGAGGACTACATCGAGAAGGCGATTGGGTTTCTTAGGAAGGATGCGAAGTCCAAGGGGAATCACGATCCGGTGAAGGAGGCGATGTACCGAGATTTTCGAGGTTACAAGATTCAGAATGCTGTGTTTGCTCAAGTCGGCGATTGGCTTGTGCTAAGCAACGAAGGAGAGACACTCAAGGCGATCTTGGATCGCAAGTTGGATCGGGGCCCAAGTTTGTCTGATGCGGATTGGTATCGACGATCGATCAGCGAAGTGGCGGTAGCGGCTGGCGATAAGGCCGGCGATACGGCCGGCAAAACGGGTAGCGATACGCAAAGCGATACGGGTAGCAAGACGGATAGTGAAGCGAGGGGCTTTGTCGTGATCGACTGGAAGTCGGTCAGGGAGTTGGCTCGGGGCAATGACTTGTTTCGCGGACAAGCGAAAGACTTTGGGGCTGAGTTGTTATTGGGTGGATGGTTAAGTGTGTTTTCTAAGGCGGATGTGGCGAGTGTAACGATGGAGTTGGATCGCAAGGGGTTGGCGTTGAAGGCTTGGGCCCCTAGCGAGACGGAGTGGTTTGGGGATTCGAGGTTGCATTACGTTGGGCCGCAGGCGAAGGGGAGAGCGCCTGGTGAGAGACTCCAAGGGGATTTAGGGGTGATGGCATCGCTTGGTACATATCGAGATTTCAGTCAGTTATGGTTGCGGGCAGGGGACCTTTTTGATCAGAACGTCAACGATCAGTTAGCGCAAGCAGATGCAACGCTGACCACATTGTTTTCGGGTAAGGATTTCGGCGAAGACATTCTAGGGGCGATTTACCCTGAGGTTCGGTTGGTGGTCTGCGAGCCGACGGCAAGCGATGATACCGAGCGACCTGCGTTGCGTTTACCTGGGTTTGCGTTGGTTGGAAGGATGAAGGATCCAGGGAAGCTTCAGAGGGAATTGAAGCGAACGTTTCAGACTTTCATCGGATTCCTCAATGTTGCCGGAGCGCAGGAGGGGCAACCCCAACTGGAGCTTGAGAATGCCAAGGAAGACCGAGCGATGTTGTATTGGGCGCACTATGTTCGCGATGAGGACAAAGACTATTCGGGTGGGTTACCGATCCAGTTTAACTTTGAGCCATCGATTGCGTTTGTGGATGACTTGGTGGTGGTATCGAGTCAGCTAGGATTGGCCAAAGAATTGGGGCTGAAGTTATCCGGAGAGGGAGTTGGTGGTACGACGGAGAGTTCGGAGCATCAGACTTGGATGAATCTAGATATGGCAGCGTTGCGCCGGTTGCTGGATCTTAACAGTAACGCGTTGATAGCTCAGAGCATGTTGGAGAACGGGAAGACGCGGGTAGAGGCAAAGCGAGATCTAGAGAGGGTTTCGACGTTGATGGAGTTGGTAGAGCGGGTGAGGATGTCGATGCAATTCGAGGATCGAGCGGTGATCGAGTTTCGGGTCGATTTTCCGGGCGATTTCCAGGGCGATGCGAATTTGCAGGCTGAGGAAGAGTCCGCGAAATAGATGTGATTACAACGCGTTAGCGTCGGCGTTGGCATCTTGGTTGACGATACGCGTGATTTGTTCGAGAGAGTAGATTTTTCCTGTGTTGCAACCTGGGCAGCTTTTAGCTGTTTGGGCCCAAGTTTTCGGTGAACGCAGGTTCTCTTTCCAGAACGGCCAAGTTCGGCATTGTTTGGGGCGAGCTTCGTAGACACTGCATTTTCGGGTGTTTGGATCGAGGAAAATGCAATCGCCGTCGGAGTATTCCACGAGGCTTTTTCGTGCACCGATGGTGCGTACGAATTTTCTCTCGAAGCCATCGAGGTCGTTTTGAAAACCGGTCGCATCGGCGATGGCTTGGATTTCTTGTTCGTCGACCCAGACGAAGCCGGTTTCAGGTCCGGAGCAGCAATCGCTGCATCCGGTGCATTGAAAGGCTAGGCCGGAGCGGTACCAAAGTTCTGTGTCGGTAGGTTGCTGTGCAGCGGCTTGCGGTTCAGCGGCGTGAGTTTCAGGCGATGGTGACTGCGGATTCATCGTAAGGAGTTGTGTGCTTGGTTACGTTAATTCAGAACGAAGGAAAACGCTCATTCCGAAGACTTCTTCGAAGAGTTCACCTGATTGGCGGACGGTGAGTTGTTCGAGTGAGACGTCTTCGACACCTTGGGTGAGGATTACGAGTTGTTGGTTTTCGCGTTTGCATCGCAGGGAGCTGATGCGTTGGGAGCGAGATTCATCGAGTGCGATGGCAAGACGAAGGATAGCTGCAAGTTTGGAGACAGCGACCCGATCGTTTCGATCGAGGGTTGCGTAGCCTTCGTGTTCGGGTTGCGGCGAGGATCGGCGTTGGTAGCGAACGACGAGTGCGACGAGGAGTTGATCGCGTTCGGAGAGCCCGAAGAGTTCGCTGTTATTGATGATGTACATCGCGTGTTTGTGGTGCGAACGGGTGCTGATGAAGGTGCCGATCTCGTGGAGGATGGCGGCGAGGTAGAGGATCAGTTCCATGCGTTGGTCGAGTTGGTGCTCGGCCATCAGGTCCGAGAAAAGTTTTCGGCACAGAGTTGCGACATGGCGTGCGTGTGTCTCGTCGAAGGAGTAACGGCGACCGAGGTTGATCGCCGAGCGGACGATTTGATTGCGCAGTTCGACGGTCCAAGCGTCGCGGTAGGAGAGTTCGGTAAGGAGTCCGTCACGAAGATTCGTATCTGCGACGAAGAGTTGATCGCATTTGAATTCTTTGGCGAGCAGAGCGTAGCTCATCAGTGCAGGCCAGAGCGTATCGGTATCGGCGAAGCTCATCGAGTATCGTCGAATCAGCTCTTCTTCTTGGAGTTGTCCGATGTGACGAGCGAAGGCTAGGAGGGAGTCGGCAGAGAGGAGGTGAAGAGACTTGTCGGACTCGAAGGCTTCCATGTTTTTCACAGCCATACGTACGTCGCCGCCGATAGCGACCATTTGGATTTGGTTTCCTTCGTCGACGTGTTCGAAGATTTGGTGGACGATGCGTCGAATTTGTGTTTCGAGAATAGCTCGTTGTTTTGCGTGCGATGTTTTGAAGCGGTCGACTTGTTCGAGCATGCGCAGCGAGCCGAGTCGGTAGGTGTTGGAGAACAGGACGTTTCCGGCGCATACGACGAGGATTTCGGTGCTGCCTGTGCCGACTTCGACGACGATGGTTTTTACGGAAGCGAGTTGAGGATTGGATTGGAGAAGAGGTTGGATACCCATATAGGTAATCCGATTGACTTCGGCTTCGTCGAGCGCTTTGACCTCGAGCCCTGTAGCGATGTACATACGGTCGATGAACGCGAGTCGATTGCTGGCTTCACGCACAGCGCTGGTGGCGACGACACGGATTTGTTCGGGGCGAGTGATACCGAATTCTTGCATAAGTCGTCGGTAGCTTTTCAAGACCCGTGCGCATTCTTCGATGCTGCGTCTGGAAATCGCTTGGGTGGTAAAAGTATCTTTGCCGATCGAGACGGCTTGGGAGACTTCTTCAAGCGTCCTGACTTGGCCTTGGCTTAGAATTTCCGCGATTGCCATGCGTACGCTCGTCGAGCCGATATCCACGACGGCGACGAGTCGCGAGGGGTTCGCGGTCAGAGAGGGGGTGGATGTGGAGGTGGTGACTGAGGACATGGCTTTTCGATAGGATCCAAGGGGCGGTGATATCAGGGGGCTGTGATATCAGGGTTGGTGATTTGGTTGTTACGGTAACTATTTTCGATTGAGCGAATGACATCTGGCAAGGACAAAGTCTGTTCAGCGGCGATTTTGGCGCAAGGGTCGAATTCCGGCGAGAGAGATTTCGAGCCATCGATGTTTTGGACGAGTTTGCAAGGGACGGGGCCCCATTGGGATTCGACGAGGATGGATTCGCGATGAAGGATCAGTCTGGTGCAGGAAGACT